>CAZWWF010000094.1:0-5785 GCA_964636805.1 uncultured Zetaproteobacteria bacterium | reverse complement strand
GAAGGGCATCGTCATTTAATCAAAATGGGCCTGAATGATTCCCATTTTGAACATATCCTGATGCATTTACGTGCTACATTAGCGGAGCTGGGTGTTGCCAATGACTTGATCCAGCAGGTGATTGCCATTGCCGATAGTACACGCGACGACGTGCTTGATCGCTAAGTATTTCATCTGATAAAAAGGAAGGGGGTCCATACGCCCCCTTCCTTTTTTCGTAAAACCGGAGTTCAGGGAGGAAAGTCATGCCAACAATTCGATTTGAGGGTCAGGATTATTTTTGTAGCAGCGATGAAACCGTGCTGGAGTCACTGGAACGGCATGGTGTTATGCTACCCTCATCATGCAAATCCGGCACTTGCCAAACCTGCCTTACGCGCGCCCTCAAAGGCCAACCGCCATCTGCTGCTCAAAAGGGGCTCAAGGATACACTGGCTGCCCAGAATTATTTTCTCGCCTGTATCTGTAAACCGGAAGAAGATATGGAAATTGGACTGGCATCCATATCGCCCAAATATTCAGCCAGGCTCATCAAAAAAGATCTGATGAATGAGTCTATCGTCCGTTTACGTATTGGAGTTCCCGAAGGCTTTAGCTACCGGGCGGGGCAGTTCATTAATCTGATTCGCCCAAGTGATGAACTGACACGCAGTTATTCGCTGGCCAGTATTTCCTCGGACTCATTTCTGGAACTGCATATTAAACGTGTGCCGGAAGGGCGAATGAGTACCTGGCTGTTTGATACAGTTGAAGAAGGCGATGAGTTGTCATTTTTTGGGCCCTCCGGCGACTGTTTCTATCTGCCGGATGATCCGGAACGGACGCTGCTGCTCGTTGGTGCTGGCACCGGACTTGCCCCGTTACATGGTATTTTACGAGATGCTCTTGAACAGGGGCACCAAGGTTCCATCCATCTTTTCCATGCCAGTCTGGCTACACCGGGGCTGTATTTGATTGATGAATTACGTGAACTTGCTGAACAATTCACACAGTTTGAATATACTCCGTGTGTGCTGCATGGTGATGCTCCGGAAGGAGGGAAGCAGGGCAATATTGTTGACATACCAGGGCAAATATTAGGTTCCTTCAATGGTTTTCGTGTTTATCTTTGCGGTGACCCGCAAATTGTAAATGCATTGCGCCAAAAGGCATTTATGGCCGGAACATCGATGCAGGACATTCATTCCGATCCTTTTGTATTTGCACCCACATAATCCGGAAACGTGGATTTACTTGCAAAGCATAAATAGTGACTATAAGATGCCTGCAGTGAATTTTACGGGAGGTTTATGATGCATTTGGAGACATTTATTCCAGTATTTCTGATGTTTACGGTGTTAGGACTGATTCTGCCGGTAGTTTTGTCCGGAATAGCTGAAAAAGGCCGCAGCCACGGTTAAAGGAACACAGTACATAATAAAAAAGGCCCGGACAGGAGACTGTCCGGGCCTTTTTTATTGCCGCACGTTTACAGGAGCGTATGATCAAGCCGCTCAAAAACCATACAGTACGGAGAATACAGGAGAAGGTCAGATGGCTTCAAATACGATGCAGCGAGCAGCAGATCAGCGTGCATTAAGAACATTTGCGTTATGGATGGGTTGGGCGATATCCGCCATCACGGTATTTGCGATGATGTCGCGCAAGGCCAATGTGCTGGAATTTGTCCAGAATGATCAGACACACGTAACCTGGTTAATTGTTGGCATGTTTATTCTCGGTGTAGGTGTCAGTTTTGTGCAGGCTATGAAACTCACCACTGAGTGGTTTCGTGCCTACCGGATTGTTTCCCTGGTCGAAAGCAAGGGGTTAGCTGGCATTCAACAGCGTGGTGGTCCACATATTGTCGATCATTTTGTTGATGCGCTCCATCTGATTATCGCACGCAATGGTCGTGCTGATGTAGATGCATTGATAGATGTCGAGTTTTCGGCTCAGCATCGTGTCAGTCAGTTTGTCAGCCTGCTGGGCAATCTGATGATTACACTGGGTTTAATCGGTACGGTACTTGGCATGACGATTACCATGAACGGTCTGAACGGGGCACTGGGATCGCTGGGTACGGATGACACGATGCTGGTGGAGGGCTTGCGCAGTGCCATGAACGGTATGGGGGTGGCGTTTTATACCACACTGATCGGCTCGGTGCTCGGCGGTGTACTCCTCAGGGTGTTTTCATGGATTACAGATGCTTCGATTAACGGTTTACAGGATTTGATGCTACGCACCTGCGTGGTACATGCTTCTGCCGATCTGGAGCCCAGTGATGAACGCGATTTGCGAGCCCTGGATGCCAGTATGGAACATCTTCAGTCACGCGTGGAACTGCTGAACCTGGCCATCAAAGCCAGCCGTGAAGAAATGGGCTACTTACGCGAAGAGGCGGGAAAAATGCATGCTGAGCTTGGTCAGTTGGCTGAAAATGACCCGATACGCAAACTGGCGGCGGGCCATGCACGCTATGCGCTGGGGGTGCGCCCTAATCTGTTGACCCGATTATTTTTCCGTCGCAGAGACTGATATGCGTAGTCGACGTCGTAATACGCCAATCGATAGTCCCTACGAAATTTTTTCCGATATGGCACTGCTGATGCTGGCTGCATTTATCTTTTTGTTCGCTTTAATTCTGATTAATGCGCAGTTGCAGGGCAGCAGAAGTGATCCGGTGAGCGAAAGAGAGTTGGCAACGCTCAAAGATAATCTGGCTAAATCCGAAAAGGATAATCGTAAATTGCAGCAGGAGATCAACAACCTGGCCAGCGTGAACGTGCAGGATCAACTTGAAAATCTGCAGGCATTGATGGACGGCAAAGATGTGCAGCAACAGGTAAACAAGGTGTTATTGAGTGCTCAAATGGCAACCGGGAAAGGGCGTAAAGACTTTGATATGTTTATCAAGGGGCTGCGTAATATTCCGGGCAAGGATTTGCATATTGTCGTTGACGCAACCGGTTCGATGCACGGCGTAACCACCTTCCTTATTCCGGTTTTACGCCTGATCGCCATTCGTTCAGGCAAACACCTGTCCGCATTGACCTGGTATGCCAATCGCAAAGAGGGTACTTATACTGGCAGTATGGCTGAAATGTTTGACAAACTGATGGCCGATGCGCCGTTTGTCGGTATGGACGAAACGATTGGCCATGCCTTCCACCATATTGCTACCTCATCGCCAGTTCCAGGTGCATACTTACTCATTGGTGATGAACCGCCGACAGATACTGTGGCATATCATGAAATTCCGGCGCCGGTGTTCACGCTTCCTCTCGGAACCAGCACCGGTAATACCAAATACGCATTCCAGAAAATGGCTGATGAAACCGGTGGACGTATGCTGGAATTGAAGTTCCAGTAATAGTTAGGGAGGCGCTGATTCATGCAGTGCTTCCGCGCAAGCTCTACGAGGGACAGCCTTAATTCATCAGGATAGAAAAAATGGATGGTAAGGCAACTGACGGGAGGGCGACATGATGTCGCGAATCAAATCAGGCGTGAAATACTTGGTTTACAAACTACGATCTTGCCTGATCGGACTTATTTTTGCCAGGGTGGCAACATCAGTATTTCGCTAGTTATCAAGTTTGACCCAATTTAGGGAATAACTGAAATATAAATGAAACGAGTTCAGTGGCCGATACGGCAAAAATGATTGCTGGTACGCCAATAATAATTGCGGCGGTACTTGGTTTAACATGGCAACGACTGATTAATGCAATCCATATAAGGTAAAGGCTCCACAGACAGGAAATCATTCCAAGAACGGGTACAGCAGACAGCATTAGGGGAACAGATGCATAAGCAGATATATAAAATGCATTGGTTTTGCTTAATTTGGCTTTAGCAAATGATCTGGTAGCCCATGAAATGTATGAGGACCAAAAATTAAGAGCAATCAGCCCCAGACCCCAGCTGACAGGCACCATAAACAGCATCGTGAAACCATGAAATGGAACGCCAATAAATGATGCAGCAAAAATCACTATCGAAGCCAGAAAAACTGAATTTGCATAAAAAGCTGCAGGCGGAAGCTCCGAAAAGAATTCCTTCGGACTGGTTAATAGTCCTCGCAGAGATATTAAAAGTGTTTGCATGGGTCTGTTTTTATCAAAATATTGCATAGCGAACCTCCGGCAGGGTGCGCAGACTTGCCCTGAAAGGCAGAAGATGCAAGTGGGTGTTTTACACTCGCGAATACTCAGTTCTTAACTTAACGTATGAAGCTGGAAATCGAGGTAGGCTATATGATGTTATGGCCAATCTCGCAGGAGTTTGTGATGCGTAACTCATATGTGGCTCATTTTTGTTATGTCGTATATAATGGATAAATTTGGGCGCGCGACAATGTCGGAACAAACAGACACGATTGCCTGTAAAGTGTAGCCACAAAGCCGCGACAGATTCAACAAGGTCATTTTTTGACCGCCTCTGTTTCGGTCAGGATTTTGCGGATACATTGCCGCAAAAGGTGAGCTGCCGGAACGTCCTGCATCTCACAGTGTTTGTGAAAATCTTCCTTCATCCAGTGGGGGACTCGAAAGCGATTTTCACAAATCTTGGCGTTGTCCAGGCGAACGATTTGCCTGGGTAATGAAAGGGGAGTTCTAAACATCATGATACGAAAACCTTTACGTTCGCGAGCGATAGCGAGGGCCTACCCACCGACCTGACCCCATTGCTGCGCTCGCCCACAATTTTGCCCCCAAGCGGCCAACCTGCTTGAGGCAGGGGGCGTTGCCACATGGGGACATAATCATGGACGACCATGGGGACAGCTCCGTGGATAGCCGCAGCACTCAATGAACCCCATTTTTGAACACCAAAAGAGGGGGGATTGATGCCCATAATCAAAGCCATTAACAGCGGAGAAAACAGGAGTTCATTCATCATAAAACCCCTGCCATGGTTCAACTGAAGATGTCGGCAGAATATCGCTTGCAGTATCATCAAAACTATCAGCAAGTGAAGATGCAGAAACGGCAGAATCTGTTGCAATTAAAGACATTCCAGCATTTTCATTTACCGGTAAACTTTTCACTGATTCAATCGGTTGAGAAGATTCAGCAGACTGTTTCAACTCAATATCCATGCTTTCAATTTCGTCGCGAACATGACCAAAAGCTGACCGCAAAAGATGACGGCCATGCTCAGGAAACTGTGAACGAATCTCAGCGGCTTGTTCAAGCAATTCAGTCATCTGTTCAACATGGGATAAGTTCAAATCAAACAGACCGGAAATGATGGGCGACATGCTCTCACCAGACACCTTAGAAAGACGCCGAAGAGCTGCCGAAGCATCATCATTCAAAGTGACTTTTACACGTGCTTTATGCATTTTTTGAACTCCTTTTTCCTATCTTTTCACGTGGCCCACATAGGGGGTGTTTGGGCCAAGTGAGTGTCATGGGTGACAGTGTTTACGGGTGTTACAGTAGTACCCTTGGCCTTCGGCCTTGCTCGGCTGCGCTCCGTCCGTCGCGGCGGGCGGGCGGTGCTCGCGCTACGCAAGATTGATGGTTTATGAGTGGCAAAGATCATGCTGCGATCCTCAATGGCGTGTATCGCATTCTGTGTCATCTGGAAGCATGAAATCGTCACCATGACGGCGGCAAAGTTCGTTAAAGCAAGCTTCACGGAGCTGATGGATCGGATGCATCGAGTCATCATCATAACGGCTGGCCACAGTCGAATGACTTGCAGCGGTCTCTGCATAACGTATTATCACTTTCAGATTTTTATCAGTTGAGAGGGCGGCAGCTTCCGCTAAACCTTCTATATCAACGAATTC
>CAZWWF010000093.1:0-5816 GCA_964636805.1 uncultured Zetaproteobacteria bacterium | reverse complement strand
GCTGAAATTACTGTTAACACCGTCTGACAGCCTTGTTTTTGGCGAAGGTATTGTTTGGGGATTTTTATTTGCATTCATATACTTAAGAAACGGGGGGCATCCAAGTGCTCGGCGAGAAGATTGAAGGAGTCTTTCCTTTTGAAACCGAGTCACCCATAATCCCCCGTGTCAATAGGGCGCAAAGCGTTTTTAGCCGTGTCTCTCAACGGCTTGTCTGCTTGCCGTAGAGTTCGACCTCTTTACCGCGCCCAGGTTTTCGATCTGGTGGTTATCGTTTGCTTCCATGCAAATCGCACCAGTCACCCATCGGGATCAGTGAAGGGGTCAGTCTTGAAAGTTTGACTTTCTTAGCGATTTTCTCACTCTTCTAGGAAGATGCTCTTCTTTCGCTTAAAAGTTCAACTATTCAAGACTGACTCCGTTTCAGGGGGGAGTTGAACGGATACAAGGAAACATATCCTTTTATTGAGTAGCGCAAAAAAAGTGCACCAATAATTATCATGTTAGTATAGTAGAGTTTATCCAACACTTTCCCTTCAAAAGCCGTTAGATATAGTCCCATCATAATAAAAATGACTCCAAGAAATCCACCCAAGATACGAATCACTATTCTCATTTCAATAAACATTCTCCTTCACAGTAATAGGGTCGATCTTCGATATTGACAGTTTATGAGTAGAGGTTCTTGAGCCTGATGCTCAAAACTATGTGTATCGAACTCATACTCTATTATCCAGCCTAGCCGAGACTTCCATATCAGTTCCTTACAGCCTTCATCGTAAAGTAATCAGCAAACGCTTTTCTTACTGCATGCTCAGCGAAAACAATATTGTCGTCAGACAGATGCTCAAAAAGCTTCCTTTTTTTGTTCGACAGGCTTCCTCTATTTTGAACGCAAAGGTTCACAAGCAGTGTTAAATCCTTATCTGGCATGTCATGTTCTTCATCAATGATGCGCTTAGCCTCATCAAATGCACGCAGATACTCCAATTCTTGCGGCAATCGGTGCGTGGTGAACTTTTCGATACATTGATAAACAAACTCCGCCTGCTCCGTAACATCTGCATAGCGGTATAACTCAGTTGTATTATGAATCAATTCGACATTGTAATCCGATGTAACCGTCCATTCTGAACGATTCAGAATCGGTGCTGAAAGCTTCTTTAGGGAGACAATATAATCATCAAGACTATCAAGAAGCTCTGATGAGATCGGAACCCTGCCCAGTTGATGCAGAATAAAGCGATGAATGCGTCCGTTACCATCGGAGAATGGGTGAATGATAATAAACCCATATGCCAATGCCGTAGCGGCGGCTACAGGGTGACGCTCAAACATAAGAGCGTAGGCTTCAAACCATGCGCCCATTAAATCGGCCAAGCTTTCAGGGTGAACACTGATATGCTCAGGCAGAGGGGTCGCATCTGGAAGGCGGTCACCAATCCAGCCAAAGTCGGTTCGCCAGCCATGATCGGGATTGGAAACAAGCTGCTTCTGCATCTCAAAGAGTTTGATGCCATCAAGGCGTGACCCCATGAAAGCACGAACCGTCTTCATCCAGCGCACTGCCCGATTATCAAACTTTTCTTTTTCTATCTCAAAGCTGCTCTGCGAGTCTTTAGTCAGCAGGAATGCTTCCGCCCGACCAATCATAGGGTGAGTGGCATATGCATCCGCCATCTGCTTATGTAGCAGCTTGGCATCAAACGCTTTCATCACAGCAGTCTTGCGAACAAGCCAGCAGAAAGCAGGAACACCTGGCATATTGTTGCGGACTTTATGACGGGGCGAATGGGTATTGTTTGCCGTGTAATAGGATTTCTCATCCAGTGCATCGACGTATTTGAACTTGGTATCCGCATCAGGCAGATCCAAGGCTTTTCCTGTCAGCCACTCATAAAAAAACCATGCGCGCCGCGTATGTAAGCCTTGTGGGTTTGCAGAAATCCATTTTTCCAAAGCTTTATTGTCGCAAGCTTGGAATAATGCTTTAAGGATGCCAAGGTTCAGATTCTCATGCTTGAGTGCAAACAAAAGGTGACTAGCCAGCGTCTCTTCTGGCTGGTATGGTGGTCGAAAAACCTGACAGTCAGGACGTTTTGCTCCGCCGATTTTTGAAATTGGACTGGGTGAATCAACATCCAGTTGGTATGTCCGCTTTAGCCATTCATACCCGCAATAATGTACGCTCATGCGCATAAACTTACGCTTTACCATCTGTAAATGCAAAAAGTTACGCTCGCTTTCAAAAGGCTACCATTCGATTTTGTATGACACCCACTGCAATGCAGTATTATATTTTGTTCGTTTTGGTGGCGTTGTTTGCTGACGTTGCATCCCCTGTTCTAACCATTGGTAGGTGATTGCACCTGCGGCGGTGTTGTCCACATGTATGCCGCGTTGTTGGTAGCGTGCGACGACATCTACGGCAGGGAAGTGCCAGTGATTGCCATAGCCCGTTTGCGCTACGGCAACCTTGGCTTGTAGTGCATCGAGCCGCCATCGCTCTTGGGTATCTCAACCCTCAAGACCAGCGGTGGAAAGTAACTGCCCGATGACATTCGATTCCAGATTTTGTAGAGATTATTTTTCAAATCCGCTTCAAATTCCGACATCGACTATCGATCAACTCCGGCAGCGCCTTTGTTGGCTCTGACTCGCCTGTACGCTTCACAGACCTGCTGTCTGGATATACAAAATGACTTCTCCCGTTTCGATTCAATCCTCCCGTTTCCGGTTGTCTCCTCTACTTCGGAAAGAACAATGCGTCTCCTTCGCTCCGACTTCATTACAAAGCCCTCATCACTACTACAAGACGCTCCGCCCCTGTGCTCTGCATCGGTACTCTCACGCTTGCGGTTTCTCCCTTTACATCAGAACGACAGGTTCCCAAGTTCCATGCAAAAGCCTGTATCACGTTCATGCCGCCTGTATGCTGGTTGCCGACTGGCCAGTAAGAAGGCTCCTGCCAGACTGATCCCGATTGCTCATTAATACCTTCGGTTTTGACAACATCTATGGTCCTTTCGACACTTCATCAGCGGTTCACTTGCGTTCATCTCCGTGATACGCACCTGACGCAGTCTAGCTGCGCCTTTTCCCAACTCGCTCACCACCAAGACTCTTGACCTCAGCAGCAGTGGGTGGTTTGGAACCTCCGCCTACACAGCGGTTCCGAGGGGCCCACCCTCATCTTTTACATAGCTCCGAATGACCAAAATCATTCGTTCTTGGCACACTAATGAGTGACCCGGATCCCAAACAATCTGGCAGGGTTTCCGCTCTTTGATTATGGTTGTGGTCATCAAGGAGGGTCTGGCATGATCGATTCGTGGGGTATTTCTCTGGCTGGCAGCCTGCTGCTCAAGCCTGTGTTGGAAAAACTGGCAGTGGACGTCGTTGAAGATACAGCGAAAAGCTATGTCGGCAAAGTCTTCGCCAACGTCTTTTCGGTGATTCACAAAAGCTCGCTGCGCAAGGCCACCGGGCTGGCGATCTATGAGCTTCTGGCCCTGATCGAAAATGAGCTGCTGGATGCGGACGAAGAGGAAGAATTTATTCGCGGCCTGATTCCGCAGGTGCAGTGCCTGCTTGAGGATCAACTGGTCTGCTCCTGCTTTGAACCACTCTTTCTTGATCCCGACTATCACCTTGATCCTCAGGTGTTTGCCAAAGCGTGGCAGCAGCCGGAGATGCCCACGTTGCCGGAGGAGTTTTCCTGGCAACGCATCGCCAAACGTTTTTCACGTAAAGTGAAGGAGATCCGCAATAGCGGCGAACACGATTTCAAAGAGACGTTCGATTCACTGCTACGAAACCGGGATAGCGACAAGCTTCAGGACATTGCAGGGCTGCCTGTCGATTTCGATCTGGACAGATATCGCGAAGCACTGGTGGAACGCTTTTCACGCCTCAACTTTGATAGCCTCGACACCTCCGGCGCCAACTACGATGGCATTCAGCTCTGGAGTGTCTTTGTGCCGCAATCGGTGCGTGAGTGCCACGCCTATCGTCCGCAACTGCTGGAGATCCCCAAAGAGCATCAGCACCATCTGCTGGAGAAGGGTGAGATCGATGCCAAAGAGCTGCAAAAGCTGGAAGAGGAGCAGGAGCAGTTGCGACGTGCCTACTTTGAGCAACCGATCCAGCCGGTGCTTGAGGTACTGAACGATCCCGGTCTCCCCTGCTGCGTTGTGCTCGGCGATCCCGGCTCGGGCAAATCAACCCTGCTCCGCTCGTTCGCGCTGGCGTGGGCGCGCATTGAGGATAGCAGCGAACGGGTGCTGCAACCGCTGCCGCTGCTGATTGAACTGCGCGACTACAATCGCTGGGAGTGCAATAGCGGCAAGAGCTTCCCCCGATATCTGCATGAGGGTGCCGGCTGGCACCGCCTGAATCAACACACCCTCGACTACTATCTGCAAAATCCGGGACGGGTTGTGCTGCTGCTGGATGGGCTGGATGAGGTGTTCGACCCTCTGGAACGTGAACAGGTGATCAACGATATTTTCCGCTTCAGCAATGAATACCCCGATACCCGCATCATCGTCACCTCCCGCGTCGTGGGCTACAAGGGTGAATGCCTTCGCGATGCCGGATTCAGCACCTTCATGCTGCAGGATCTGGATCAGCAACAGATTGATGATTTCCTCCACCGCTGGCATGCCGTCACCATGCGCAACGAGCAGGATGCAGAGCATAAGCGGGAACGTTTGGCGCGTGGCATCAACAGCGCCAAGTCGATTCGCATGCTGGCCGGCAACCCACTGTTGCTGACGATGATGGCGATCATCAACCGCTATCAGGAGCTTCCCAGAGACCGCGTACTGCTCTATGAAAAAGCTGCCGAACTTCTGCTGATGCAGTGGGATACGGAACGCCACCTGGCGGAGTTCCCCGGCCTCAGCAACGAAATCGATCTGCGCGCCAAAACGGACATTCTGCGCAAAGTCGCCTACCAGATGCAAAACGGCATCCGTGGCGACAAAGCGGCCAACATTATTGATGGCGCCTCCCTCACCAAAATCATCGAAACCTATTTGCGCGAAGAACTTCATTTCCAGCAGGCCCGTGCTGCTGCCAATGCACTGGTGCAACACCTGCGCACCCGTAACTTCATCCTCTGCGACCTGGGCGGCGATAATTACGCCTTCGTGCATCGCACCTTTCTCGAATATTTCTGTGCGGCTGAATATGTGAATCAGTTTGAAAAGGAAAAGGTCATTTCCGAGGACGAACTGATAGCGCTATTTGATAATAATTATCAAGAAGATGATTGGCATGAGGTGCTGAGGCTAATTTGCAATCAGGTTGACCCATCCTTTGCTGAAAAAATTATCCGTTCATTGATGACCAAAAGTGATATTGAATCATGGAATAAATGGTCAGCGCTGCCCAATATTGTGCTGGCTATCTGGTGTCTGGGAGATCAACGAAAACTTTCAGGGTTGGATCAGATAGGTGCTGAATTGCTAACATTTGCTACAAGGTGCTTTTTGGAAGGGAACCAGGTTCAAGAGTCATTTATCAAACAGTTGATTGATGCCGCACAATCAATTGGCCAAAAATGGCCTGGGAAATCATCCTTTGAGTATAGGAAACAGTATCCCCTTTCAGAGCCGTTTTTTCATCACATAGGCTGGCCCCACTTCTTGGGTGCAGTTTTTGAAGAAAGGGATTGGTTCGAAGGTCTTTCACAATGTGGAAGTTGGGATGTCAGACGGGGAGCTAATCAGGTACTTGCAGAGAAATGGCCCGATGAGAGTACACGAGAGTTCTTGCTACAACGGGCGGTGCAGGATGAAAGTCCAACTCCT
>CAZWWF010000092.1:1512-5837 GCA_964636805.1 uncultured Zetaproteobacteria bacterium | reverse complement strand
AGAGCTTGCTATTCACAGGTGATTTCGCTAGAAAGCGCGCCGCTCGAGAGGGCGAATACGCACACCGTTCAAAACCATTGTGCCAGTTTTATTGAAAATAAACAGGTGCGGACGGTGGAGGATAAAACAATCGGAGGACTTGAATGTCTCAATTTACTATGAAGCAATTGCTTGAAGCTGGTGTGCACTTTGGCCATCAGACCCGTCGCTGGAACCCGAAAATGGCTCCTTATATTTTCGGCAAACGTAACGGTATCCATATCATCGATCTGCAGAAAACACTGCGTATGGCCAATGAAGCCTATTCATTTATGCAGGAACTGGCAGCTGCCGGTGGCCGTGTTCTGTATGTTGGAACCAAGCGCCAGGCTCGTGATGCGGTGAAAGAAGAATCTTCCCGTGCCGGCCATTTTTATGTGAATCACCGCTGGCTGGGTGGCACATTAACCAATTTCGCTACAGTTCAGCAGTCTGTTCGCAAGATGAAAGATTTGCAGCGCCAGAAGGAAGAGGGCGTCTTTGAGTTGTTGACCAAGAAGGAAGCACTGCAGTTACAGCGTCAGCTGGATAAACTGGAGCGTTCGCTGGGCGGAATCAAGGAAATGAACGATCTGCCGGACTGTTTGTTTGTGATTGATGTACGCAAGGAAGAGCTGGCTGTGAAAGAGGCCCAGAAACTGGGTATTCCGGTTGTGGCTGTGGTGGATAGTAACTGTGATCCATCAGGTATTGATTATATTGTGCCGGGTAATGACGATGCTATCCGTGCTGTTCGCCTGTTCTGCAGCAAGATTGCAGATGCACTTCTGGAAGGTGCTGAAGCATGGCAGCTGGAAAATGCCGAGGACGGGGCAGACCTGGTTGAAGCCATGGCTGTTGATGAAGCAGAAGCTGCATAGAGGCTTACTAAATTAATTTAAAAACAACGGAGACGAATTAAAATGGCAATTACTGCTGCAGATGTAAAAAAACTGCGTGAATTAAGTGGCGCGGGTATGATGGATTGCAAAAAAGCATTGGGTGAAACTGATGGCAATATTGATGCTGCAGTCGATTTTCTGCGTAAAAAAGGTCTGTCTGCCGCCTCCAAAAAAGCAGGTCGTGTCGCTGCTGAGGGCGTGGTGGTTGCTGTATCGGAAGGCAACGTTGGCGTGGTGCTGGAAGTCAACGCTGAGACTGATTTTGTAAGCAAGAATGATCAGTTTATTAATTTTGTAAATGCGGTTGCTGCACTGATTATCAAAGAGAACCCGGCCGATGTGGAAGCATTGAAAGCACTTCCTTTTGATGATGAGCTTAATGTTGAGCAGGCTCTTTCCCAGTTGATTGCTACCATTGGCGAGAACATGAGTATTCGCCGGTTTGGTCGTATTGAAGTGGACGCAGGCATGGTTGCTTCCTACGTGCATGGTGGAGGAAAAATTGGTGTGTTGATTGGCATCGAAGGTGATGTGGATGCCGACCTGGCACGTGGTGTTGCAATGCATGTGGCGGCAGCCAATCCGCGTTTTATTGCGCGTGCCGACGTCGATGCGGAATCTGCTGAACGTGAGCGTGCGGTTCTTTCTGAACGCGCGATTGCCAGCGGTAAGCCTGAAGCTATTGTCGATAAAATTGTGACAGGTCAGATGAACAAGTTCTATTCTGAAGTCTGTCTGCTGGAGCAGGATTTTGTCATGGATACCGACCTGACAGTTGGCAAGGCACTGGGCGATGCAAAACCGGTCAGTATGTTCCGTTTCCAGCTTGGTGAGGGTATCGAGAAGAAAGAGGAAGATTTCGCAGCCGAAGTGGCCGCTCAGGTTCAGGGTAGCTGATCGCTGATGTCTGCTGCTTCCGGAGACAGTTCACAGGATAGTGGGCAGCAGCGCCCGTATAAACGGGTGCTGCTAAAGCTTTCCGGCGAGGTGTTGATGGGTGATACTGCATTCGGTATCGATACCGAAACGATCAATCGTCTGGCTGCTGAACTGATCGAGGTACAGCAGTCCGGCGTTGAGCTGGCTGTCGTAATTGGCGGTGGCAATATTTTCCGTGGCATGAGCGGGATGGCTTCGGGCATGGATCGGACCAGCGCTGACTATATGGGTATGCTGGCAACGGTAATGAATTCGATTGCCTTACAGGATGCCATTGAGCGCCAGGGTGCAACTGTGCGAGTGATTTCTGCCCTGTATATCAAGGAAGTGGCCGAGCCCTATATTCGGCGCAGGGCCGTGCGCCATCTGGAAAAGGGGCGCATCCTTATTTTCGGTTCCGGTACCGGCAATCCCTATTTTACAACCGACACGGCAGCCAGCTTGCGTGCTATGGAGATTCAGGCCGATGCGGTACTTAAAGGTACCAAGGTGGATGGTGTGTATACTGCTGATCCGGCTACAGATCCGAATGCGACGAAATATGACACTTTGACATTTACCGAAGCTCTGAATCAGCGTCTTGGTGTGATGGATGCGACTGCGATGTCTTTGTGCCGGGATAATCACATGCCGATTGTTGTGTTTGATGTGACCACACCGGGACAGATGCTCAGAGCGGTATCAGGCGAAGCTGTCGGCACACTGGTTCAGGAGGGATAAACCATGAGCAGTGATATGGAAAACAGAATGCAGAAGTCCATTGCGGCGTTGAAGTCGGAACTGGCCACTATTCGTACGGGACGTGCCAATGCCGCCCTGCTGGACCATGTGACGGTGCCGTATTATGGCTCCGAAGTGCCGGTATCACAGATTGGCAGTATCTCCGTGCCGGAGCCGCGCATGTTGATGATTTCGCCGTGGGAAAAGACTATTCTGGGCGATCTCGAGAAGGCAATCCTTAAATCCGATCTGGGACTCAATCCGGCCAGTGATGGTGAAGTGATACGCATCGTCCTACCTGAATTGACCGAGGATCGCCGCAAGGATCTGGTCAAACAGGTCAAGGCGGTTGGTGAGAGGGCCAAGGTGTCGATACGTAATATTCGGCGTGATGCCAATGATGCTGTCAAAAAGCAGGTGAAGGATGAGGGTTTGTCCGAAGATGAAAGCAAACGCTTGCAGGATCGCATCCAGAAAATTACCGATCGTTTTGTATCCGAAATTGATCAGATTGTCGAGCACAAAGAAAAAGATATCCTGACAGTTTGATGTCTGCATCTGCATCGGGGGCTAGCCCCGCTCTGCCAGTACATGTGGGTATTATCATGGATGGCAATGGCCGCTGGGCCCGGGCCAGAGGGAAAAATCGCCTTGCCGGACATAAACAGGGCGCCGAGGTGGCACGCAATGTCGTTCGCTGGGCCAAAGAGTTCGGCATCAAGCAAATCTCCCTGTATGCATTTTCAACAGAAAATTGGGAACGGCCAAAGCTGGAAGTGCGCGGGTTGATGAACTTGCTGGCGATACTGCTGCCCAAAACGCTGCCTGAAATGATGAAAAATGAAGTTCGCTTCCGTATTCTGGGTGACCTGTCCCCGCTACCCGGCAGTGCTCGAAAAGCCGTTGAAGTAGCATGCAGTAACACAGCAAACAATACCGGTATCGACCTGATTCTGTGTCTGAACTATGGCGGGCAGCAGGAGATTATCGCGGCAGTGAAGCAGACGCTGCAATGGGTTCAGACACAATCCGATCCTCAGCAGGCATTGACTGCACTGAATCCCGAGCAATTCCGGAATCTGATGTGGCGTCATAATATTGCACCACTGGATTTGCTAATCCGTACCGGTGGTGAGATGCGCATCTCCAACTTTCATTTGTGGGATGCTGCCTATGCCGAACTTTATTTTTCCAATGTATTGTGGCCGGATTTCAGCCGGAAGGATCTTCAGTCGGCACTGGATGAATATGCATCCCGGGAACGGCGTTATGGTCTGACCAGCGAGCAGCTTGAAACATGAGCGAGCTGGCCAAACGTGTGATTACCGCAGTGGTTCTGCTGCTGCTGGTGTATGGCTGGTATGTTCACCTGTCATCGCCATGGTTCGAACGGGGGCTGGCCCTGCTGGGGCTGGTGACCAGTTGTGAACTTGTTCTGCTGATTAAATTGCGACAACCGGTACTGTATATGCTGACGGCACTGGCTGTTTGGGTGGCATTTACACTCTGGCCGGGTATTGACCTGTTTCTATTGTGTGCCTTTGTCTGGTTCGCACTGTTTGTGGTTGATGCACGTACGAAAACAGCTGCATTCGGCGATTTTTTTGCGGTGATCTGGTTGCTCGGGTGGGTCTTTGCTTTTGCGCTTGCCATTGCACAAACCCATGGCAGCTCAGCAGGTCAGGGGTTGATCATCGGTGCATGTCTGGCCGTATGGGTTTCAGATTCGGCGGCCTATTTTGTCGG
>CAZWWF010000092.1:0-1412 GCA_964636805.1 uncultured Zetaproteobacteria bacterium | reverse complement strand
TGGATCGAATCGATGCGATTATTATGGCGGTTCCGGTGGCATGGCTGTTGTGGGCTATGCAATGAAACGTATCACTGTCCTGGGCGCAACCGGTTCGATCGGTTGCAGCACTGCCGATGTGATGCTCAGGTATCCGGACAAGTTTTCCGCATTTGCACTGGTTGGACATCGCAATGTGTCAAAAATGATAGAGTTGGCTACTGAGCTGCACCCCGAGTGGGTGGTGATGACAGATGCTGCTGCGGCTAAACAGCTTGAGGGACAACTACCTGCCGGTGTGCGTTTGGAAAGAGGCATGGATGCAGCAATTGCACTTTCATCTGCGACAGAAACAGATATCGTGATGGCAGCAATGGTCGGCTCGGCGGGATTGCCTGCAACCCTGGCAGCTGTTCAGGCTGGAAAGCGCGTTGGGCTGGCCAATAAGGAATGTCTGGTTACTGCCGGGCATATCTTCATGGAGGCTGCAGCCATATCCGGAGCGGAAGTGGTGCCGGTAGATTCGGAACATGCCGCGCTTCACCAATGCATGCAGGGCCATGATCGCGGCTCTGTTACGGGGGTTACCCTGACCGCATCCGGGGGGCCATTCAGGGATCGCGATCCATCTACACTGTCCGCAGTGACTCCGGCCGAAGCGGTGGCGCATCCGAATTGGGATATGGGAGCTAAAATCAGTATCGATTCCGCCACCATGATCAACAAGGCACTGGAGTTGATTGAGGCGCGATGGTTGTTTGATCTGGCACCGGAAAAGCTTTCCGCCATCATCCATCCGGAAAGCATCGTGCATGCCATGGTAGAATATCAGGATGGTTCAGTGTTGGCTCAATTGGCCATGCCGGATATGCGCATGCCGATTGCGTATGCCTTGCAGGCTGAGCCAAGGTTATCAACGGGTATAGCACCACTGGATCTGGCACAGACAGCAACACTAACGTTTCAGGCTGTGGATCATCAGCGGTTCCCCGCTATGCGACTGGTGCAGCATGTCTTGCGCGGTGAAGATTCGCTGGCTATTGCATTCAATGCGGCCAATGAAATGGCTAATGCAGCATTTCGTGAGCAACGAATTGGTTTTATGGATATTGTGAAAACGGTTGAACAGGTTTTGTCGAAGGTGGAAAATGTCCCCGTGGGCAGTCTGGACGAGGTGTGGTTGCATGACGGGCATGCCCGCAATCTGGCGGATGAGGTAATGGCTGTATGATTGAAATTTTGCACACATCGTTGGCTTTCGTGGTGGCGATTGCGCTGCTGATTGCAGTGCACGAATATGGTCATTTTTCCATGGCGCGCCGGCTTGGTATTAAGGTGGAGAAGTTTTCTATCGGCTTTGGCCCCGCCCTGTTTTCATGGCGTAGCAGAGACGGTGAAGTGCTGTATGTCATTGCTGCTATTCCGCTGGGTGG
>CAZWWF010000091.1:0-5913 GCA_964636805.1 uncultured Zetaproteobacteria bacterium | reverse complement strand
AACAACACCAGCAAATCCTTACCCTTTTCGGTGATTTCATATTTTGTTCCGGCAGCCAGACCGATTTCAATGCGTACGCCATTGCTGTCTTGTGACGGCACGACATTCAAAACCCTGCCGTCGCCCTGCACTGGTCGAATACCATCGGACAAGGATGTGGCGGGAAAGCTGAGCACAAGACGTTTTGGTCCTTCAAGATTAAACACCTGATATTCGACGGCTTCATCCATGCCGATACGTAAACTCTGGCCCGCCCTGTCCGAGAGCAGGTTCAGGCTTTCAATGCTTGCAGCCATTGCCAGCGATACATGAGAACAAACCAGCATGATCACCACGACCATCACCGGGATAAACCGACCAACACATCGCCACCTTGCAAACCAGTCATTCATTCCGTGTCTCATTTGTCTCTCCCCGGCATTCAACATACTATTGACGCCGCCCTTTATGTGCCTTTTGGGGTTTATCATCCACAAACCGGTAAGTCACTGCCTGGCCTGAAATAGACAGCATATTGCCGGTATTTCCTTTTGTCAGTACCAGATTCTTTACATCGACAATACGTGGCATTTCTCCAACCCGCTTCAAAAAAGTCAGCAACTGCCGGAAACTACCGCCAATATTGAATGTCACAGGCACTTCGGCGTAAATCTGCCTGGTCACATCCCTGCCCGGCTTGAACATCTTGAATTCCAGGCCGGAGTCCTTGCCTGCCCATGACACATTTTCCAGTAAATCCGGAATCTGGGATTTTTTAGGCAACATATTCAATGCCACTTTCAACTGCTTCTCCAACTTGGCATATTCTTTCTGTTTACGCGCCAGATTATGGGCCATTCGCTGGTTCTTGAGCAGCATCATTTGCTGCAGTTGCAGTTGCGATTCCTGCTTCGTAATCGACTCCTGTAGCGGCATCCAGCCGAGATAAAAATATGCAGCCAAGATCAGAACAAACACCGCCAAAAGAAATGTCAGTTTTTGCCACAGCGGCAATGGCAAAATGGACCGCAGAGATTCGTATATGGAAAGCTTCATGGACTCAAGCATCAGGATACCATTCCGCGCCACGGTTCGATTTTGATGCCTGTGATGTTTTTACCGGCACTTTTTCAACACGTGACAAACTCAAACTAAAACGTCGCATCGGCAATCCATTCACCACAACCCTGTTGATCTCACCCAGCCGAACATCGGAAAAAACAGCCGACTGATCCAGTCTGCGCATAAAGCCGGCTACAGCCCTGTTGCTTTCTCCCAGACCGGAAAGTTCGATACTACCGTCATGGTCTGCGATCTCATCCAGCCAAACGTTTTCAGGAATAATGCGGGCAATAGCATTCAATGTTTTCAGGGAACGGAAACGTCCTGCCTGCAATCTGTCAACAAGCTCCAGTTTCCGTTCAACGTCAGCTCGCAAACTATCCAGATTTTTAATCTTACCGATTTTTTTCTTCAGGATTTCATTCTGTTGTTGTATCAGAATAGATTCTTCTTTCAAATCCGAAAGCTGTATCGAAGCGACAGTATGCGCCCCCAGGCTGAGTAAACCAGCCACAACAATGACAGCAAAGAATGAGCTGACATGCCAGATGATTTGTTGCTTGCGGCGAGCTAATCTGTAGGGGATGAGGTTAATGCGAATCATTTGTCAAAATTCCGTAAGGCCAGCCCAACAGGCACCATCATCATCGGACCGATTTTCTTCAGGCTCTCGGCATCAAATTTACCGGATGGAATGATAATATTATCAAATGGATTCAACACACTTGTATCAATACCCAGCCTCTGCTCTAACTCCGTGGCAATATCAGGTAATAATGCGCAACCGCCGCTGAGGTACAGCTTACGTACCGGGAATTCAGAACCACGGTCTCCATAAAAGTCCAGTGAACGCACCAACTCGGACGTCAAATCGATATAAAATCGTTCCAGCGCATTCGGATATATATCTTCAAAATTTTCTATTTTTAACTGCTCGGCAGCCTGATAGCTGATGTTATGCTCTTTCTGAATTTCTTCGGTCAGATTCTGTCCGCCAAAAAACTGGTCACGTACAAACACCGAACGACCATTAATAAGAACATTGATATTGATCATGTTGGCACCAATATTAATCAGTGCATTGACCTCTGCATCTTCGTCAGGCAGTGAGTATTCACTGCCTGTGACTGCTGTATGTTCATCAGTTATTTCAGCCGCATTCTCCAGAGCAAAGACATCACAATCCATACATTTCACATGCAGGCCGGCTTCACTAAGGACTTGTTGATAATCTTCAACGACCTCCCGCTTGCAGGCAACCAGTACCACATCCATTTGCTCGGGATCATCAGTAGAAATCCCCTGGATATAAAAGTCCAGAAATACATCATCAATATCATAGGGGACATACTGATCGGCTTCATACTCAATTTGAGCTTCCAGCTCAAACTCAGTCATCAATGGCATCTTGATCGTTTTGATAATCACGGCATTGCCGGAAACAGCCAGTGCAGCATTCTTCGTCGACGGACGAGCACGCCTCAGAGCCTCGGTCAGAGCGTCGGAAATAGATGCGGAGTCAATAATGGTATTTTCAACAATTGCATCACGTGGCAAGGGAGCCTCCGCCATCGTCACCAGTTCGAAACCCGAGCGTGATCTGGATAATTGCACCAGCTTGATGCTGGTTGAACCAATATCCACCCCTATCAGGTTTCCAGACTTACTTGAAAAAAAGGACACTTACCCTCCGCCGCTTAAGCGATACTAGCACGAATCAGTGCAACTTATCTTATAAAAAAGAAATAATGTCAAGTTCAGGTACAGGACCTGATGCAAAATGACAAAAACACCCCTCAGGAACCGCCTCCAATATCTTCGCAGAAAACCCAAAAATGTGTGATATATTTATAATGGATCGCAATGTGAAATAGTAACCTGCTCCTGTTTCAGCAGCTTCGCCAATAGCCCTTTCTATTCACTGCGCTTGCAATCATGGTTTTGACTGAAGCTCACTATATCTCATCCGGAATGAATCAGCACCTCCTCATACAAAAACGCACCCCAATCCTGTCAAACAAGGAAAATCGTAGCCAGGCTCAGAAAAGAGAAAAAGCCAACCACATCGGTAACAGTGGTCAGAATTGTGCCGGAAGCAAGGGCTGGATCTATATTCAGCCGCTGCAGCGTCAGTGGGATCATAGCACCGGCAAGTCCGGCCACGAACAAATTGACCATCATCGCCGCAGCAATAATCAACCCCAGCTTGAGACCAAGTTCAGGAAACCAGAAGGAGGCGATAACACCCATGATAACAGCAAATATCAGTCCGGAAACCAGCCCCACCGACACTTCTTTCATTAAAGCACGGCGGGCATTATCAAAAGTCACCCTGCCAAGGGCAATACTGCGCACAATGACCGTCAGTGTCTGGGTACCTGCAATCCCTCCCATACTGGCCACAATCGGCATCAGTATTGCCAGCGCCACAATTTGGGAAAGCGTTGCTTCAAACCGGGAAATCACAAGCGATGCAATAATCGCTGTGAGCAGATTGACTGCCAGCCAGACACCGCGACGTCGGGTGGTTTTTGCTACCGGCTCAGATAAATCGTCCTGGTCGGAAAGTGCCGCCAGCCGATACATATCCTCGGTCGCCTCTTCCTGAATCACGTCAATCACATCATCCGCTGTAATACGTCCAACCAGAACGCCAGCATCGTCTACCACCGGCAAAGCCAGCATATCGTATTTATCAAAAATACGAGCGACCTCTTCCTGGTCCTGCCCTGCCGTGACACGTGGAAAATCGACATTGGCAATTTCAGTCACGACAGTCTCGGCGCCGGCAAACAACAGCGCATGAAGACTCAGTACGCCGACAAGCATATCGTCATCATCAACCACATAGACGTAATGCAGATTTTCGATCTCTTTGCCGAAACGGCGCAGCACCTGAATAACCTTCTCAACATTCCAGTCATGGCGCACCTTGAACAGCTCGACCTGCATCAAACCGCCGGCAGACTCCTCATCATGAGCCATCAGCGGCTTGATCTCACGCTGCTCGGCCGGTTCCAGCCGTTCGATTATTTCATCGGCAACGTCCTTGTCGACATTCTGCAAAAGGTCAGTGGCATCATCAGAATCAAGGTGCTCCACCACACCTTCGATCTCGCCGGGTTTGAGCAGGGCAAGCAAACCTTCCTGCATGCCTTCGGGTAATTCGAGCAGGGTATCACCCAACAGTTCATCAGGAATGTGCTGCGTAATAGCCAGGCGTTCTTCATCATTTCGGCAGGAGAGCAGCAAATCCGCCAGTTCGCATTCATGCATGCCCGCCAGTAATTCCTGCAAACGCAAGGCATCCTGCCGGGCCAGCCGGAGAGCTTCTTCGTTCGTTGGCAGTATTTTACTATTAGCACTCATCGCCAAAGCTCCCCTTCCGTTTTGCGTCGCGACACTCTACACCAGCCATCAAAGGCATGAAATGCTGATTCCGACAATTATGACACTTTAGCCCCTTGATCCAAAATTCCGCAAATCAACTCGCGTGAACAGTCCCTGACAAGACTTCATTGCTGCACCGGTTGCTATACTGCGGCAGTATGCGCGCCCCAATGAGTACAGCAACAGACAATCAACAGAACCAAACATCGCCACACCCTTTATCCGGACTGGCCTGGCATCTGGCAAACATGGCACGTTCGAACCGTTTACATGTCTGGATTTGCCCTGATTTACGCAGCTACCGCCAGCTGAGCGAAGAAATCGCCTTTTTCCTGCAAGACCAACCCGGACTGTTGTGGCGCTTTCCGGCATGGGAGGTGCTGCCTTACGACCGCGTTTCCCCATATCACGGTATTGTCGGCGAACGATTTTCCACATTGGAGCGACTGCTCAACACACCCGAACCGAAAGGTCTGGTATTAACTGCACTGCCAGCCTGGCTGCAACGAATTGCGCCACCGGAAACAGTCGCTGCTCATGTCTGGCAACTGAAAATAAATATGCCACTGGACATTATCGGTTTGAAAACGCGTTTAGCCGAAGCTGGTATGATCACAGCCGAGCGCGTGTTGGCTCCGGGAGAATTTGCCGCTCGTGGCGGTCTGTTCGATATCTGGCCAGCTACCGAAGAAACGCCATTACGTATTGACCTGTTTGGTGACGATATCGAATCGATTCGCCGTTTTGATCCGGAAACGCAGCGTTCGGGCGAAAATCTGGATGCTTTCACCTCGGTACCAGTACGTGAAGTGATTCTGGACAAGCCGGGGCGTGACACTTTTATTGCAGCATTTCGTGCCCGTTTTCCACAACTGCGCACACACCCAATGCTGGCTGCAGTGCAAGCCGGACGCCCGCATCCAGGCATCGAAGCATTAATGCCGCTGACTTATACACAAACTGCACGCCTGTTCGATTATCTACCCGAAAATTGTTATATTCATGCTGATCGTGATATCGAAACACACAGGCACAATTTTGCCGAACAAGTCAGAGCTCAGTTTGAAATGGTGCGTTCCAGTGCTGAACCAAGCATCAGCCCGCAAGAGCTGTATGCTGTGGAAACAGCTATCAATGCAACACCTCTGCCAAAAACAGACATCACTGAAACAGTTGCTGCGCCGGCACTGAGCGATTTTACTGACCGTACCCACCCTGTTCAGGCCATGCGCACATTACTGAAAAAGAAACTGAATGCAGGCTGGAAGCTGAGTCTGATCGCCCATGGTCTCGGACAGCAGGAGCGAATGATTGAAGCTTGTGCGGAGATCGCCGACGTCAACGTTTGCCCGTCACTGGTTGATTGCGCCGCTCTGCCACTAAGCTCCACCATCGGTTATCTTGATAGCGGTTTTGCCATACCGGCGCAAAAGCTGTTATTCCTGACTGGCCGCGAATTGCTCGGCCAACATCTGCCACGCA
>CAZWWF010000090.1:2996-5916 GCA_964636805.1 uncultured Zetaproteobacteria bacterium | reverse complement strand
CCGAAGCGGGTGAGATTCGCCGCAATATAGGAATAGGCGATTTCCGAGGATTCCTGCATGACCTTGCCCAGCTGGCCGGTGATCTTCATACCGCGCCGGTCACGATGAACCACCGTTGCCTCCAGCGTCAGTGTTGTGCCGCCCATCGCGGTCCAGGCCAGGCCGGTAGACAAGCCGACTCCCTGCTTGATGGCCTGCTCACGGAAACGCGGCTTGCCGATATAATCAGCAAGATCGGATACACCGATACGTACAGGTATCGACGCACTACCTTCAGACAGCTTGCGTGCCACCTTGCGCAGAATCTTTTTCATCAGACCTTCCAGCCTGCGCACCCCCGGCTCCCTGGCATAATCCTCAACCAGATGCTGAATCACCGCTTTGGTCAGCGACACATCGCTGCGCGACAATGCGTGCGCCTTCAACTGCGCCGGCCACAGATGTTTGCGGGCAATCTCCACCTTCTCGCTGGTCATATAACCGGGCAGCCGGATTATCTCGGCACGATCCAGCAACGGAGCCGGCACCGTATCGAGCTGATTGGCCGTCAGCAGAAACAGCACCTGCGACAAATCGAAACGCACATCCAGATAGTGATCCATAAAATCGGCATTCTGCTCCGGATCAAGCACCTCCAGCAGTGCTGATGCCGGATCACCACGAAAATCGGAGCCGATCTTGTCCACCTCATCGATCATGATCACCGGATTGGCCACTTCAACCCGTTTCAGCGCCTGTATAATCTTGCCCGGCATGGCCCCGATATAGGTGCGACGATGACCCTTGATTTCGGCCTCATCCCGCATGCCACCGACAGAGAAACGGTAAAACGGACGATTGACCGCTTCGGCAATCGCCTTGCCCAGCGAGGTTTTACCGACACCGGGAGGTCCGACAAACAGGATAATCGAACCGCCCACAGCTTTTTTGCGCGCACCCACGGCAATAAATTCCAGAATACGATCCTTGACGTCATCAAGGCCGGAATGATGTTTGTTCAATGCCCGCGAGGCACTGTTCAGGTTATAACGCTCACGGCATGTTTTCCCCCACGGCAAACAGGTCAGCCAGTCCAGATAATTACGCGTCACACTGTATTCCGGCGATGCGGTTTCCAACGTGGACAGCTTGTTCAGCTCCTCCTCAAAAGCAGCCCGGGCCTCATCGCTGAAATCCAGTTTCTTTGCCTTTTTACGAAATTCACCGATTTCTTTTTCACGCGGATCTTCATTCAGACCCAGTTCGCGCTGGATTTCATGCAATTGCTCCTGCAGAAAAAATTTACGCTGCTGCTCGGAAACCCGCTCATCGATATTTTCGCGAATTTTTGTCTGTACCTTGCTGACATTGAGTTCCCGGTTGAGCAATGACACGACTTTCTTCAAACGCTCGAAAATCGGTTCCGTCTCGAGAATATCCTGTAAATCCTCGCGACTGGCTGTGGTCAGGCTGGCCGCAAAATCGGCCAGGCGGTTCGGCTCATTGACATCAAAGCGCGAGGCAAACATGCGCAGTTCTTCTTCATACAACGGATTATGTTTGAGCAGTTCCTTGATCGTATTAACGATCGCGACGGTATAGGCGCGCAGGGTAATATTATCCTCATAGGATGTTTCAGGCCGGTAATGGGCCAGTACACGAATCGGGTTTTCACTGGAGAGGAATCCGTCAATACGGAAACGGCGCACGCATTCCACCACCAGATGCAAACCGTGGCCCTCAATTTCCACCGCCTTGGCAATGCGGGCCACCACACCCACTTCATACAGATTCTCTGGCGCATAGGGCTTATCCTCATCGCGCACCAGCACCAGCCCGACATGCTGCTCATGACTGGCTGCCAGATCACGAACTACCTTGCCCATTTCCTCGCCTTCATAAACCAGCGGCACCACGAGGCCGGGAAACAGCGGCCGGTTGGACAGGGGCAACAGGGTTAATTGCGGTGGCAGCACATCTTCCGTGCGTACCAGCTGTGCCTGGCTGCTGTCGGAAGTTTCATCAAGAACTTCGGGGTCGTGTACAGTGTCTGAACTCATGACTTGTTTTTAAGGTAAAATTCATCGAATTTCAAGCCTTGAATTTGCACACTGCTTACCCCACATTTGGGCAAACACATTCATCAAGGAGTCCCCATGCGCAGTTTCAAAGGCCTGTTTATGCTCATTATCACCAATTTACTGGTGTTTCTGACCCTGGCTATATCAGGAACCATCATTATCAACTTCATCCTGCCGGCCTTCGGCATTGATCTCCGGGGTTCATTTGCCACGTACCAGTTTGCCTGGGCCATGGTCTTCGGATTCGGTGGCGCCTTTATTTCACTGTGGATGTCCAAACCGATGGCCAAACGCATGTACAAAATGCAGCAGGTTATCAACCCGACCACGGAGAAAGAGAAGCTGGTCTACAACACGGTTCGGGAACTGGCACAACAGGCCGGCATCAAAATGCCGGAAGTGTGGGTATACTGGGATGATGCACCCAATGCCTTCGCCACAGGCCCAACCCGCAACAAATCGATGATTGCAGTCTCTTCCGGACTGGCCATGGCCATGACCGACAGCGAACTGAAATCCGTACTGGCGCATGAAATGGGCCACGTAGCCAATGGCGATATGGTCGCCACCACCCTGTTGCAGGGGCTGATGAACACCTTTGTCTATTTCCTGGCCAGCATGATTGCCCGGCTTGTCGCCAGCGCCGGTTCCCGCGACGGCGAAATGAATTACATGCTTTATTTCATTGTTGATATCGTGCTTCAGATCCTGTTCTCGATTCTGGCCATGATTGTGGTGATGTGGCATTCACGCCGCCGTGAATTCAGGGCCGATGCCTATGCTGCCAGAGCCTACGGTGCCGACAACATGATCCGGGCCCTGCAGAAAATCGAATATCTGGCCCACCGCACCGCACCGGT
>CAZWWF010000090.1:0-2896 GCA_964636805.1 uncultured Zetaproteobacteria bacterium | reverse complement strand
CTCCCCTGTCCATAACTGTTCAAGCATGAAACATCAAACTGCAGCCATGCTGGTTATCGGTAATGAGGTACTCTCCGGGCGTACCCGCGAAGCCAATGCATGGCTGGCGGCGCAGGAACTGTTCGGTCGCGGTTGCAAACTGGCAGAGATTGCCGTCATCCCCGATGAGGAAACGGCCATTGTGTCCACCCTGAATCGTTTAAGGAATCAGTTTGATGCCGTCATCACATCCGGTGGCATCGGACCCACCCACGACGACATCACCATGGAATCGGTGGCGAAAGCGTTCGGGGTCGAACTGATCGAGCATCGTTTCATTGTGCAGGCCATGAAGGAATATTATGGTAATGAAGGCATGAATGATGGTCGCAGACGCATGACCCGCGTACCGGCCCCTGCCTCACTGATCCGCTGCGAAAAAACCATCGCACCGGGAGCACGTATCGACAACGTCTATGTGCTGGCCGGTGTTCCGGATATCTTCGCCTCGCAGCTGGAATCGATTCTGGATGATTTCGGCTCCACGCCCTATCAGCGCCATGAAATTGAAGTTTCCCTGCCCGAAAGTCTGTTTGCCGCCGGGCTCACTGCCATTCAGCAGCAATACGACGATGTCGAAATCGGCTCCTATCCGGGCCGTTGCGGCCCCCGACCCTGCGGCAAGATATGCCTGTCCAGCCAGAATCCGGAACGCCTTCAACAGGCAGCCGCTGATGTGGAATCCATGCTGAAGGACCTGTAAAATCACTTCCCGGAATTACCGCCGAAGCCACCCGATACAGATGATCGGGCTATCAACGATGCAAATTCATGTCCGGTGTATGTTTTAAGACCGTTTCATATCCCGATAGAAATTCTCGTGAGAACCCACGCCCAGCAATGTTACAATGATCTTTTCATCATCATAACTGTAAGCAAGCAAGGCCTGTTGCCTGAGCATCGTAAACTTGTATACACGCAAATAATGCAGATCTCCCTGTTTCTGAATACCAATTAACGGATTTTCAACAACCGCTTTTACAGCCTTATCCAGGGCTTCTTTCTGATTTCTTTTGAGCTTTTTAAGTTGTTTTGAAAACCTCGGTGTCTGTAAAACCTGCATCATGTCCCGAATGTATAAGGCTCAAGCAGTCCGGCCTCGGCTTCTTCATGAGACAACATGACTTCACGAATAAAATAAAATGGCAAATCAGGGTTTTCTTCAGCCATTTTCCCCACTTTTGCCCAATATGAGAGCTGGGAACCTAAAGAACGATGATCAATACGCGATTGAATTCGTGCAGATTTCACCACATCTTCTGATAATTTTACTGCAATTGACATCACTCACCTCAACAGGAAATAGTTACCAAAGGTTACTGCTTGAAACCATCCCATGCAAGCATCTCCATGGCACGTGAGTTTGACAATATCAACCTGCTGATTTTATTCATTTGTCGTTTCAGCCCGAGGCATGTCAGGGCATAACCGCGAGCGGGTATGCGAAACTGAATATCCTTCCAATCGTGCGGGATCTCCGTGATCAGATAACAGATACGATTCACCGTATGAATGCCTGGAAGAATTCACTGGTCTGAATCATCGCCGCCATCGACCACCGTCCACATTGACTCCACCGGTAACGATTTCACCAGTTCCAAATCCTCACCAAATGTTTCCAGTCCGATGCCACCCCAAATATCATGCCTGGCCTGAAGAATTCGTAAAAGGCATCTTCATGTAGTGTGAGCATCTGCTCAAATTGTTGACCTTCCGGTTTAAGCCTGGATGATGTCATGTGGTTCATCGCAATAGTTTGCTTCAAAGGATGACAACATGCCAGCTGCTTGGTCGGAAGCTGAAGTTTTAGCAATAGTTGAAGATTATTTTTCAATGCTCGCATTGGAGCTGAAAGGCATTCCGTACAATAAGGCGCAACACAACAGAGAACTTTCCCAACGGTTGAATAATCGCAGTAAGGGTTCAATCGAAATGAAACACATGAATATCAGCGCGATTATGCATGAGTTGGGAATGCCTGCTATTTCAGGCTACAAACCGTTTAGCAACTATCAAAGAAACCTATTGCCCGATGCAGTGCTTGATCGCTTGGCTTCAAATTCTAATTTGACCGCAATAGTCAGCAATGATGTGAATTCAATCGTCAAAGTTCTAACGGTTGCAGACATCCTCGCCTGTTTTGAAAATCCGCCACCACTGGATAGAAAACCCAAAACAAAACAAGTGCGAGAGCCATCCTCCAAGTATTCTGTTCGAACCAACTACCTTGAGCAGGAGGCCTCTAACAAATCACTCGGAGATGCCGGCGAGCAGTTTGCCATCAATTTTGAGCGTGCTCGTCTAATCGCTGCTGGAAAAGAATCGCTAGCCGATAAAATCGAGCATGTGGCCGAAACCCAAGGCGATGGAGCCGGTTTTGATATTCGTTCCTTTGAAGCAAATGGCGTGGACAGATTCATTGAGGTCAAGACAACCAAATACGGCAGATATTCGCCATTCTTCGTTTCGGCAAATGAATTGAAATTCTCGGAAAGCCATGCAAAGAATTACCACCTGCATCGCATCTTCCAATTCAGGGATGATCCCCGTCTGTTTTCACTGCCCGGGTCAGTAGAGAAAAACTTTATCCTTTCTCCAATCGAATACAGAGCCAGCTTGAGTTAATGCACAATTCAAGCTCCGGCACCGTAGACCACGAATTTTTATATCGATAAATTCAACTTGATTTTAGCTTAGCTAATGATTTCCATGGAACAACAATGCTTTTATACCCTTATCATACACGTATCCGGTATGTGCCTTCATGTAGTTCACGAAACTATACTTCTTCAGAAATGGAACATAATAGGTATATTTAGTAACAGATATTGCCACATTTACATACTGATCTTTAAAG
>CAZWWF010000089.1:0-5936 GCA_964636805.1 uncultured Zetaproteobacteria bacterium | reverse complement strand
TTTATGCGCTGCTGTTTGATCAGGCCGGGCGTTTATATATCACTGAAATCGATGCTGAATTCGAGGGGGATGCATGGTTTCCCGAATTTGATCGCCGATGCTGGCAGGAAGTATTTCACGAATCCCACCAGCCGGATGAGAAAAATGCCTATCCCTATGCGTTCAGTGTTCTGGAGCGTAAAACAGGATAAGTTTTTTTTATCTTTCCTCCGCATACCTTTGCGGTTATAACATTGAAGTCGAAATATGCTTTAACTTTGCCTGATCAGGGTGCGATTGCTGCGAATCATCGACTGAATCGTTCTTACATAAGCCATGCCGCGTTCAGAATATGATTTCAGGCCTGCGACCAGCACTTCAGCATCCAGAGCGCGTTTGTGAATCCGCAGGTTTTGGCGGATGTTGCGGAACCCGGCATAGGCGCGTGTTGTATTGATGTTGTTCATATAGGTGCGGACCGAGTGTTTTACATTTTCAAATCGTTGTACCTCGTGTGTTGCGCCGGCAGTACGGTGTTTGGGTACTATGCCGCAGCCTTTCTGATAACACCACTGGCCGAAATAATTGTTTCCCTGTCGGGCGAAGCGTGATGTTCCCCAAGCCGATTCATTGGCAGCCTGTACCAGTGCCATTTCAACCGGAATGATATCCACGCGGGCCTGCAAGGCCTGCCAGTCTGAGGGCGATGGTTGCCCTTTGATGGCAAGGTCGTATTCCGAAGCCAGTTTCGTTAACCATGCCAGCTCCCTGCGGCTAAATCGGGATTCCGATTTCAGGCGCAACAGTTTTTCACGCTGCTGTAAAATACGCGCATTCTCGGATTCAACGATCGGCTTTAAAAAACTGAAAAAGCGCTGTTTCTTCTGTTGAGCACCATTGGCGGGTGCAGTTGTGTTCAGGGCGTTAGTCTGTGCAGAATGATTGCTTGTCGAACAGGACGACAAGACAAACATGCCTGAAAGCCAGATGATCATGCTGAACAGGGTGGATGAAATAAGTGTCGGGTTCAATTTTCTTGTATTCATGGGCTGTGTATTCATGAGCCGAACCCTGCGTCGCTGTCCGGGTCGTTCCGTGACTGGCGACACAAGGGCGGATCTTGGGATAAAGCGGACAAATGATACGGTTCCCGATACGCTTTCGGCATGCATGTATCGAAGCAAGCCGCCTCATTTTACGATCTTGGTCCCGAACAGGTGTTGCAGGCGGTCGAAAGTCTCGGGTTTTCCTGCGATGGACATCAACTGGCTCTGAACTCCTATGAAAACCGTGTTTATCAGGTGGGTATCGAAGATAGCGAGGCTGTTGTGGCCAAGTTTTATCGACCCAAACGCTGGAGTGATGCAGCGATCCTCGAAGAACATGAATTCACACTGGAACTGGAGGCTCTGGAGATTCCTGTTGTACCGCCGCTGGTGATTGATGGCGACAGTCTGTTTTATTTCGGAGCGCACCGATTCAGCCTGTATCCACTGAAAGCGGGTCGTGCGCCTGATCTGGAATGCAAGGAACATCTGGAGCAGCTCGGGCGATTTATCGCGCGTATTCATGCGCTGGGAGCAACGGCGGATTTTGAGCATCGGCCCCAGCTGAATGTGCATACCTTTGGTGACGATTCATATGAATTCCTGATGGAGAACGGTTTTATTCCCCCGGAGCTGGAAAAAGCCTACGAAACGCTGGCTGAGGATTTGCTCGATGTGGTTGAACAGGCATTTGAGACCATCAATCCGCAATACATTCGCCTGCACGGGGATGGCCATCCGGGCAACATCCTGTGGAAACACAATGCACCGTATATCCTGGATTTCGATGATGCCCGCATGGGGCCGGCGGTTCAGGATTTATGGATGTTTCTTTCGGGCGATCGCAGTCAGATGATGACGACGCTGAATACACTGCTGACTGCCTACAGCCAGTTTCATGATTTCGATGGCCGGGAATTATCCCTGATCGAACCCCTCAGAACCCTGCGCATCATGCATCATGCCGCCTGGCTGGCCCGCCGCTGGGATGACCCGGCCTTCAAGCGCGCCTTTCCATGGTTTAACACCCAGCAATATTGGGAGGAGCACATCCTCACCCTCAAGGAACAGGCTTCGGCCATGCAGGAAGAGCCGTTGCAATGGCAGTAAAAAACGATGTGAGCCAATCCTGCCAACGATGATGGTTGAATCTGACCGCCTGAAAGGCTCTCAAATGGACCGGAAATGCTGATTGCCCGACTGAACGGGCTCGGCCTTTTCAGTCAACTCATTTCTGGTTTGTAGACAGATGTTTAAAATTCGTAACCAATAATGAATTTCAGCTGGCCCTGATCACTGGCTGTGGTGAGGCCGAATAAATATCCTACTTCATAGCTCAGGCCGTTGCGCAGCTTGCCCAGCAGAACTAGGCCAATCTGATGTGACTGACGGGACAGTGATTTGGTATTGCCCACCTCTCCCAGCGCGCCATACAGTTCGATTGCCGGTTCCAGGAAACGCTTCCAGCGCCATTTGCTCCGCCATGCATACTCGAGCAAGGTATTATTGACAGCACGAGCCCCCAGTTCCTTTTTAAAAATCAGGTTGGCTGTATGAATCAAACGTCCATGCTGTTTTTCCAGTAACAGTTTAAACTCAACCGCATCGGGCTTGTTTAGTGAACTCTGGGGTAAAATATACTCGAAATATAATCCTGCATCGAGCCAGCGCTCGCCCTGTTCAAACAGTTGGTAGATATTTTCCCATTTCAATCCCTGATAGGTGAATGCTTGTCCCGGTCTTTTTCTGAAATCTCCGTAAATGGCCGTCAGCCAGCGGTCAGTGACACCATATTCCAGCTCAAACTGGTGTCTGGCACTGCCATCTTTGGCAGGATCTGAATCAATGCTGTAGTCCAGCAAATATTCCAGTTCCAGTTCACCCTGTTCCACGATGGGGGAATATACCTGTTTGGCCTGCGTATCAGCAGGCAGCATGCATACCCCCGTTGCCGCCAACATCACGATTGCAGCGGTAGTGGCCGCTTTTTTCGGAGCGGCCTTCATCGATTTCTTCTGCCGGCGAATCGCCAGCCATGTGAGTGACAGCACACTGACAAACACCAGCACCTGCATACCGCTGGGCCGATCATCATAACCCATCAAGGCATGCAACAATTGCCCAAACCATCCATGCTGCGAAATTATCCCGGATGTGTCCCAGACTGTCTGGCCCAGGGCGGGCAACATATCAATCATCACCAGCCAGGCCACACCCTGCGATGCCATACCGGCGGACAACAGCACAATTAAATAGGTCACAACCAGAAACACATAGCGGAGCGGCACATGGATCAGACTCTGATACAGGCTCAGTGCCACCATGATGCCCAGCAACATGCCTGCCGCGCCGCCTGCCAACATGTCGGAAGCACCGGCATCACCTGCCGCAGCTACGCCATACAGGAACAGCACAACTTCTGATCCTTCCCTTGCTACAGCCAGAGCCACAACGATGGATAGAACAATTTTTGCGGTTCCACGTCCCTCCACATCCTGACATGTCCGGCGAATTTTCTGAGACATCTCACGGCCATGCTTGCCCATCCAGATGGCCGTCCATGCCATCATCAGGGAGGCGGCAATCAATACCGCTGCATTCAATATCTCCTGCCCCATGCCCTGCATCGAAGCCGAAAGCATATCTGCAAATAACGCCACCACGATGGCTGCAATCAGGCCTGCGGCAATACCGCCATAGATCCAGCGCGTTGCAATATTTGCCTCTCGTGCCGCGGCTGTGGCAATGCCGACGACCAGCATGGCTTCCAGCACTTCACGGAATACAATAATCAGTGTGGACAACATGGTGTTCTCCTACTTCACAATGATACGGCCCTGTGCCGTATCAGGATTGAACTCACCAAAAAACGGATATTCACCGGTCTCCAGTGGCGGCAGAAAAACCACAATCTTACTTTTCCCTGCCACGACTTTTTCCCGGTTCAGTTCATAACTTTCAAATTCCTCCGGTGTGGCATCCTGGTTGAGCACAATCAGGCGATGTTTCTGTCCCGCCGTGACTTCGATGCGGTCGGGGATAAACATATGGTTTTTAATGACCACGGTATATTCGTCAGCAGTGACCATGGCCGGAAAAATAACAGGCAAGGTTGCCAGCAGTGCTATTACAGCTTTTTTTAAGATATCAACATTCATAGTCATTCCTCTGGCGCAAATGATAATCATTATCATAACCGCAAGTCAACATAAAATGATAATCATTATCATAAATGGTTCCGGATTCATTGTTGGCCAGGGTTATATTATTTTTCCTCGCTGCAGATTGAGCGCTGCACAATGCGCTGTTCACAGTTAGCATGCGTGCATGAAAGATCGTCTCATCGAACTGGAAACCAAAATTTCTTATCAGGATCACATCATCGGGGAACTGAATGAGGTGGTGACTCGCCAACAGAGTCAGATTGACCGGCTGGAGAAAGAGATGAAGCAGTTGCGGGAGCATCTGAAACATAGCAGCAGTACGGGACTTGCCCGCCCGGATGAAGAGGTTCCTCCGCCGCACTATTGAGAACGGTTCCCGTAACAAACAAGCATGGTTATAGTTGTCGAATCATAACGTGCATGGATTTGTTCCAGCCCATGCCAACGTTGTTGATCTGAAATTAAAGCAGGTGTCGAACATGTCTGAAAAACCCTGGGGTGGTCGTTTTGAATCCCCGACCGATGAATTTGTAGAAGCGTTCAATGCATCTACCGATGTGGATGCGCGTATGTATGCCGAGGATATTACCGGTTCGAAGGCACATGCCAAAATGTTATGTGAACAGGGTATCCTGATGCAGGAAGATTTGAACGTCATTCTGCGCGGACTCGATGAGATTGCCGGTGAGATCGAAAGTGGTGAATTTACATTTACCATTGCACTGGAAGATGTGCACATGAACATTGAGTCACGCCTGACCGAAAAAATCGGTGATGCCGGTAAGCGTTTGCACACAGCCCGTTCCCGCAATGATCAGGTGACGACCGACACCCGTCTTTATTTACGCCGCCGTACGGATGCGATGATTGCCCGTATTCGCTATTTGCAGTCGGTGCTGGTGACATTGGCGGAAGAACATGCCGAAACCATCATGCCGGGCTTTACGCATTTGCAAACCGCCCAGCCGGTCACACTGGGGCATCATTTACTCGCTTATGTGGAAATGTTTGAACGTGATGCCGGTCGTTTTCATGATGCGCGCAAGCGCATGAATCAGTGCCCTCTGGGTTCGGCAGCGCTGGCCGGAACGACATTTCCGATTGACCGCAACATGACATCAGACACGCTGGGCTTCGATGCGCCGACAGCCAACTCACTGGATGCCGTGTCGGATCGCGATTACATTATGGAACTGCTGGCCGCAGCCTCGGTTTGCGCTGTCCACCTGTCCCGCTTCTCCGAAGAGCTGATTTTGTGGATGAGTGCCCAGTTCGGATTTATCGATCTTCCGGATGCATTTTGCACCGGGTCTTCCATTATGCCACAGAAGAAAAATCCGGATATGCCCGAGCTGGTACGTGGAAAGTCCGGTCGTATTATCGGGGGGCTGGTGGCTATTCTGACTACGGTGAAAGGGTTGCCGCTGGCCTACAACAAGGATATGCAGGAAGATAAAACAGCCGTATTCGATGCCTTTGATAATCTTGAAGGTTCCCTGCGCATATTTGGCGATATGTTGCCGGGAATGACGGTCAACAAGGATGTGATGCACAAGGCGGCCTCTTCCGGTTTTGCTACGGCAACCGATCTGGCTGATGCGCTGGTGCGTGCCGGCGTACCGTTCCGGGAAGCGCATGCCATTGTCGGCAAGTCTGTGGCGTACTGTATTCGCGAGTCGATTGAACTCCATGCCATGGATGATCAGGCCTGTGCCGATATTGACGAGCGGCTCAGTGCCGATATGGT
>CAZWWF010000088.1:3203-6094 GCA_964636805.1 uncultured Zetaproteobacteria bacterium | reverse complement strand
GTCTGATTCTTCGGGAATGAGAATTAATCAGGCGTTATTCAGAGTTTCCCTAATACTCTGGTACATGTCAGTTTTCTATCGAATTATTTGTTACAAAGCCCAATTATCCTGCTATAATAGCCCCTATTCCAAGGAGGAGGAGAATTCTATGAGAATTATATTGTTTTTATTTGCACTATTTGCATTTTCCCTGCCTGCCAGTGCTTCGAGTATTGAAGACCGCTCGGTGGCATTGACTGCACAACTTGAGGGAAATAACAATTATCATGCCCATCTGGCTCGGGAACTTGCCAGTATAGCAGAAACCGAAAAAGGGCAGCACGATATAAATACTGCCAGAGCATTTATCAATATGGCTGAAAAACATGCCGCTATGGCAGGAGGTGCAAAATGATGCGTCGTATTACTATATTTGCTGCCGCGTTGTCTTTAACCGCCTGTGCCGCCGTTACACCTGATATAAATATTAATGCGCTGTCCAGTGCACGTGGTGCCATAGCAGCTGCCAAAGCAGCCGGTGCTGAAAAATGTGCCCCTAAACTGCAGGCTCAAGCCGTTGCCTCTCTGTACTGGGCCGCTCATGAGTTCAGTGAAGGTGACTATCACCCTGATGAAAATGCCGAACTCGCTGCTACGGCTGAAAACAAAGCGAAACAGGCACTCGAAAAATCAAAAGTCGCATGCAAACCTGAAATTATCAAGCTGGAAGGTGTGTATTTCAACCATGACAGTGCCGAACTCAGATCCACTTCTATTGCCACGCTGGACAAGGCAGTCGCCACACTGAAGCGCCGCGCCAGTATTCATGTTGAAGTGGCAGCGCATACCGACAGCAGCGGATCGGATGAATACAATCAAGCGCTGTCTGAACGCCGGGCTGCAAGCGTAATGGACTATCTGGTTGCCCATGGCATTGATGCCTCCCGCCTAACCTCAAAGGGCTATGGAGAATCTCAACCTGTTGCCAGCAATGCTACTAAAGAAGGCAGAGCCAAAAATCGCCGTGTTGAACTGCGTGTTCAGAATTAAAGTCTGACAGGCTTACATCACGAAAACGGGCTGCTTCGGCGGCCCGTTTTTTTTGTTTCTGCTCAGATAAAAAAACAGTCCTTTATCTTGCACTAAAACACCCCATACATAGAGTGCCGCGCCCCAATGCGCGCAGAGGAGCCCCCATGTTTCAGTTATATTATGATCACGCGGCCAAGGCCAAGGATGATATACTTTCGGGTTTAACGGTAGCCTTTGCGCTGGTTCCGGAAGCAGTCGCTTTTGCCTTTGTCGCCGGTGTCAATCCGCTGGTCGGATTGTATGGCGCCTTTTTGATGGGGCTGGTTACATCGCTGGTCGGCGGCCGTCCGGGCATGATTTCCGGTGCAACAGGCTCGATGGCCGTAGTCATGGTTGCTCTGGTTGCACAGCACGGGGTGGAATACCTGTTCATCACCATTGTTCTGACCGGAATCATTCAAATCATGTTCGGTGCAGCTAAATTCGGTAAATACATTCGCATGGTACCTTATCCGGTCATGCTCGGCTTTGTAAATGGTCTGGCGATCGTAATTTTTCTCGCCCAGATGGAACAATTCAAGACTAAAGGGGCAGATGGCAGCATACACTGGCTCAGCGGCGAGCCAATGTTCACCATGCTAGGGCTGGTTGCATTGACCATGGCCATCATGTTTTTCCTGCCCAAAATAACCCGCGCCATTCCAGCCGGTCTGGCGGCTATTATTACCATTAGCCTGATTGTTATTTTCGGCGGGCTGGATACCAAGTCGGTTGGTGATATTGCTGATATCAGTGGTGGTTTTCCGGCTTTCCATATTCCGGAAGTGCCGTTCAACCTTGAAACGATCGAGATCATTCTCCCTTACGCTATAATTCTGGCCGGTGTCGGCCTGATCGAATCACTGCTGACCATGAGTGTTGTCGATGAAATGACCGGCACACGCGGTCAGGGTAACCGGGTCTCCATCGGACAGGGGCTAGGCAATACCATCAACGGTTTCTTTGGCGGCATGGGTGGATGTGCCATGATCGGTCAGACCATGATCAATGTATCTTCCGGCGGCCTGCGCAATCTATCCGGCATTGCCGCTGCACTGTTTCTGCTGATATTTATTATGTTCACTTCCGGCCTGATTGCCATGGTGCCGGTTGCTGCACTGGTCGGCCTGATGTTCATGGTAGTGATCGGTACGTTTGAATGGGGTAGTTTTAATCTGCTGAAAAAAATTCCACGTGAAGATTCATTTGTTGGTATTCTGGTTGCTGTTGTCACCGTATTTACCGATCTCGCCACCGCCGTGATTATCGGTGTCATTGCCACGGCACTGGTATTTGCCTGGAAACAGGCCCGCCATATCTATCTGATTACTGAAGATCGTGCTGACGGCTCCAGAGTACACCGGGTACATGGCCCGCTGTTTTTTGCCTCAGTCCACCGTTTTAGTGAGCTGTTCGACCCTGAAAATGATCCCGATGAGGTCTATATTGATTGCGCTATGTCACGTCTGGCCGATCATTCAGCCATCGAAGCCATTGACAATCTGGCTGAGCGTTACAAAAAGGCCGGGAAAAACCTGCATCTGATACACCTCAGTCCCGAATGCAGAAAGCTGCTGACTACTGCAGCCGAACTGGTCGAGGTCAACATTAAGGAAGATCCGAATTATCACATTGCAGACGATAAGCTTGCGTAGATCACCACCATAAAGATATAAAGAATAGTTCTTATCCAGGGCAGCCTGTCAGCACGAATTCCAAGAAACTTAACCCTGATTCAGAACACAAAGAAAAAGTATAAATAAACCTAACCTGCAGGGACGACCTTCCCCTTTTTAATACTGAAAATATCCAGTTGTTTCTGCCCCACCCCGTCATGATCG
>CAZWWF010000088.1:0-3103 GCA_964636805.1 uncultured Zetaproteobacteria bacterium | reverse complement strand
CCCCTTTTTAATACTGAAAATATCCAGTTGTTTCTGCCCCACCCCGTCATGATCGAAACGCACATGGCCGGTCATGGCCGGGAACCCTTCCGGGTTCTGTAGCGCATCAGAAATTGCGCTCCCCTTCAGGCCCAAACGACTGGTTATTACGGTTGCAATACGCATGGTATCATAAGCTAGGCGCATAAGGCCTGTTGTCTTGTTGCTGCCCCAGGTTTCCCTGTAAATAAACTGGAAGCGGCGTACGGACTGGTTATCACTATCATTCCCGACCTGGCCCGATGAGGCAAAACGGGCATGTGAGAGATAACGACCACGATCATCCAGCAAATGGCCATCCTGCCAGCGACTGCTTCCATAAACAGGTAACCCGGATATATCAGCATAAGCCATCTGACCAGCCAGCAAGGCAACCTGTTTGCCATTCAAAGCCAGGTATATCGCATCAAAATTTACTGGCATGTGGATTTCCATATCCATTTCAGGCAAAAATACATCCAAATCCTCATCCAGTTCGGCCAGTACAACATCATCATCCGTTTCAAAACGCAACTGACGCAAACGGTCACGATAATCAATCACGCCGGACTTCAGTTGTACGGTCTGCAACACTTCGCCACCCAACGACTCGAAAGCAGAGACAAACATATCGGCTTCAGTCTGTTTTTCGCCGGCATCGGAAATCACCACCATTCGTTCAGCTCCATGCTGCCACGCATATTCGGCCATGACCTTAACCTGCGCCAAAGGCGACAGGGTATGAATAAACAGCGCATCCGAACGATGCGCCAGATCCATTCTGCCAGTCAGGCTGATCACAGGAACAGATGATTTTAGATAAGGTAACAATGCTTCTGTTGTTTCTGCCAATAACGGACCAATGATAATTTGAACAGATTCATCGGTCAGTTGCCGGTAAGCTTCGATCGCAGCGATTGGGTCCGAGCCTGTATCTTCAATGCGCAGGGTAATGTACTCATTGTATTCCAGCCCGGCCAGAGCGATCCGAATACCACGCAAAGCCTCCTGCCCATAACGGGCATACTTGCCGCTCAATGGCAGCATTACACCAATTTTCGCCGCCCTGACTTCTCCGGATGCCCAGGATTGAAGCTGACCGATTTCCGGAGCACTTGGCATGACTGTAGACAACAAATCCACAATCCTGCCAATTTCATCCATATTTCCGCTCATCAGGCGTGCACGTCCAGCATACAGCGCAAACTCAGGTAAAATATCCGGCGACAGCTTCTTATCAAGCAAGTATTGTTCTACTGTTTCCATTGAAGCGCGCCGGGCCGCCAGTCTCAACCAGTTATTCCGTCCTGCCTGATCGACCTCAGCCGCCGCCAGTAACCATCCGACTGCTTCACGTTCGCCGGATCTTTGTGCAAGCTCAGGACCCAGACTCAGAATTTTAGTCAGTAATTCACGCGTCAGCCGGGGGTGACGCAAGGACTGCTGCATTTGATCCAAAGCCCGACCTGTCTCATCCTGTTCCAGCCACCACCTGGCCATCCAGAAATGGGCATAGGGAACCAGCGCATGCTGCGGATATGTCTGAATCGCAGATTTGGCAATTTCGTCAGCGCCCTGAAGGTTCGCTTCGAGCATCAACTGGGCTTTGCGAAACATTGCTTCCTCACGGATCGGGGCGGGAGCGCCTTCTGACAAACGATCCAGCTCACGCATCAAAATCCCGACATCCCCACCAGCCCGGGATTGGACCATGATACTTTGTATTTCGGCAGCCCCCCTAAACCCCTCTGCCATGTGAGATGGAGCAGGTTTTTCAATCGTTTCCGATGTCATTTTGGGCTGGCAGGCGCTGAGTAGAAGTAATGAAAAAGTCACAGCCAGCATTGCAGTCGGCCAGCGGGAGAGATAATGTATCCAGAACATGGATTCGCAGCCTAAACATCTATCCGCCTACGGCCAACTATTCGTCGTCGCCACCCCCATTGGCAACCTTGCCGATATGACGTATCGTGCCGTTGAAACACTGAAATCCGTCCATGTGATTGCTGCCGAAGACACAAGAAACAGTCGCAAACTGTTGCATCATTACGGCATCAAAACGCCTATGGTTGCCGTTCATGAGCATAATGAAGAGGCCATGAGCCAAACACTGCTGGCACGACTTGAGGGTGGAGAAAATATCGCACTGATTTCCGATGCCGGTACTCCGTTAATTTCCGACCCCGGCTATCGTCTGGTGCGCAGCCTCCATGCCAAATCCATCAACATCGTTCCGATTCCCGGTTGCAGTAGTATATTAACAGCCCTGTGTGCCGCCGGTCTGCCAACCGATCATTTTCGTTTTGCCGGATTTCTACCCCGCAGTGGCAAATCGCGGCAGATAGAATTAAATCGCATTGCCGGCGCAGATGAAACCATCATACTGCTTGAATCCCCGCGTCGCCTGTTGGCCACATTGCAGGATTTGCAACCATGCATTCAACCTGAACGGGAGCTCGTCGTAGCTCGGGAACTGACCAAATTACATGAAGAGTTTATCCGGGGACACTCCGATGAATTGATAACTCATTTCGAACAATCTCCCCCGCGCGGAGAAATCGTATTGTTGATCGGCCCGGCCAGTAACGAAACCGTTGCACTTACCGACCAGCACATTGCAGACTGTCTGACCGAGCCATCCATGCAGGCATTACCCCCGTCAGCACGTGCCAAGGCAGTTGCCCACGCACTGGGCATCAGCAAATCGCGAGTCTATGCGCTGATTACGGGACGTTCGTGAATTCAGCTCAATGAGCAAAGTGCAGTGAGTACAAAACAGGGGCAGCGGGGAGAAGATCGTGCGGCCCGTTATCTGCAGCAGCGGGGATATACTATTTTGGAACGAAATATACGGCTTGGGCGCGGCGAGATTGATATTGTCGCACAAACCGGTGACCTGATTGTTTTTGTTGAAGTCAAAGCGCATCAGTCGCGTGAATCAAGCTTGCTGGCTATGCATCCGGACAAATGCGCCCGCCTGCGATCGGCAGCTGAAACATGGTTGAGCCAACATCCAAACCACAACAACTGTCAATGCCGCTTTGATTTAATCATCCTGACCCCTAGAGTCGGCTTACCGGCGTGG
>CAZWWF010000087.1:0-6135 GCA_964636805.1 uncultured Zetaproteobacteria bacterium | reverse complement strand
ATTCCGCTTCCTGCTGTTTCTTTTCCGCCACGGCAAACAGACCCAGTTGCGATTTGCCTGTTTCCGCTGCCAATTCTGAACCATGCTCCAGACGAAACAGGTGCTCGCGCGCACGTTTGATCACCTGGCGCGGCAATCCGGCCAATTGCGCTACCGCAATACCATAGGACTGATCGGCTGCATCCTCTACTATCTGATGCATAAAAATCACCGAACCATTCCATTCCCGAACGGTCACAGAGGCATTAAAGGCCGTGGCATGTTCATCCGGCAACTCCGTAAGTTCATGGTAATGCGTAGCAAACAACGTCAACACATCATTTGCAGCAATCAAATGCTCAGCCACTGACCATGCAATGGCAAGGCCATCCCAGGTACTTGTACCTCGACCAATCTCATCGATGATGACCAGAGAACGAGGCTCCATCTGGTTCAGAATCGTCGCGGTTTCCATCATCTCCACCATAAATGTGGAACGCCCGCTGGTCAGTTCATCGCCGGCTCCTACACGGGTAAAGAGACGTTTGGTCAATGGAATGCGCGCTTCTTCCGCCGGTACAAAGCAACCGGTATGTGCCAGCCAGACAATCCATGCTACCTGTCGCATATAGGTCGATTTACCCCCCATATTCGGCCCGGTTAACAGCATGAAACGACGGGACTTCAAATCCATATGCGTGTCATTGGCCACAAACGGTTCATCGGGCGGTAAATGTCGTTCCACAACCGGATGCCTGCCACCGACCAGTTTCAGGGCACGGCCGGCATGAACTTCCGGTCGTACATAGCGATGTTCCATGGCCAGAGAAGCGAAACAGGCAATAACATCCAGTTCTGCCACGGCCCTTGCAGCCTGTTGAATGGCCGGCGCCTGCCCCGAAATCTTCTGTCTGAGTAATTCAACCAGCCCATCTTCCCGTTGCATTGCAGCATCACGCGCCCCCAGAATCTCGGACTCAAAACTGTGTAACTCGTCGGTAATAAAGCGCTCGGCATTTACCAGCGTCTGTTTACGCACATAATCAGCTGGCGCATCTTTGGCCTGGGCTTTGGAAATCTCGATAAAGTAGCCGAACACCTTGTTATATTTAACGCGTAAATTGGCCAGTCCGGTACGTTCACGTTCACGCTGCTCATAATGACGCAACCAGTCGCCGGCATCTTCTGCCAGCTTGCGTAAATGATCCAGTTCAGCATCGAAACCTTCCCGAATAACGCCACCGTCCCGGAAAGCCTGCGGCGGCATATCGACCAGAGCATCCACCATTTCACCGGCCAGTGGCTCCAGCCCATGCAGAGCTGCAATCATTCCGTCAAACAGGCCGCTTCGATCTCCTAACTGCTGCCTCAACTCAGGCAAAGCTAACAGCGCATCAGTTAAACCCCGGAAGTCGCGCGGTGCAGCCCTGCCGAGCACAATGCGGGTCAGCATGCGCTCCATATCGCGCACACCGGCAAGCTGTTCACGCAAAGCTCCCAACGTATCTGCATCGTCCACCATACTCTGTACCGCATTCTGGCGTTCGTTTAACTGATCCAGATTCGTCAATGGCCGGTCGATCCAGTCACGCAGCAAGCGCGCGCCCATCGGCGTACAGGTTTCATCCAGCACATGAATCATGCCGGCCTTCGGGTCACCGGCCAGCGAACAATACAGCTCCAAATTGCGCCGCGAACGCGCATCGATCCGCATACTCTCAGCATGATCAATAAATACCGGTAACGACAAATGTTCCATGGCACACTTCTGGGTTTGTCCCAGATAAACAAGCACTGCACCAACCGCAGCAGCTGCCTGCTCATGGCTGTCCAGATTCAGCGAAAACCAATCTGAAACCCCGAAATGCTGCTCCAGCTGTTCACGCGCCACAGCAGCCGAAAAACTCCAGTCTCCGGGGCGGTTTGTCGACACATTTGCTAAAGGTGTTTCTGACCCCGTCAGTAACAGTTCCGCCGGTGCCAGTATAGCCAGCTGTTCTTCCAGCTTCGCTTCGCCATGGCCCTCCAGCAATTGCCAGCGCCCACAGGAGAGGTCGACCGAGGCCAGGCCCCAGCATTCACCCTTTCTGAAACATGCTACCAGCGGTGCCGAACAAGCCTGATCGAGCAACTCCGATTCGGTAATGGTACCTGCTGTAACCACCCGCACGACTTCACGCCGAACCGGCCCTTTTGAACCATCCGGCGGTTCCATCTGATCGCATACAGCCACGCGCTTTCCCGCCGCCACCAGTCTGGCCAGATAACCTTCGGCCTGATGCCAGGGCACACCAGCCATCGGAATATCTTCTCCGTTGGATTTTCCGCGTTTGGTCAATGTGATACCCAGAATTTTTGATGCCTCTACAGCATCTTCAAAAAACATCTCGTAAAAATCGCCCATGCGGTAAAACAACAAGCAATCCGGATTTTCGGATTTAATTTTAAGATACTGCTGCATCATGGGAGTATGGGTAGTTTCCGCGACCTTCTTGATCATGGCCGCAATGTACCATGGCGATCAGGGATTCTTAACCTGAATTATTCCCGAATATTTATCACGCCATATCCCTGCAATCCAACTCAACATCATGCTTTTGACTCGCACCTCCTGCCCGCTACAATTGCCCTGACCCACATGATAAAAGAAACCACCTCATCAGACACACTCACTGCATTTATTCGCAGCTTGGATAACCCGTTGCTGGACATGGATTATCGCCCCGGACTGGAACGGGTCAGAAATGTTCTGGCCCACTTTACTGCCCACCGGCCAAAACTGCGAATCCGTATCGCCGGCACCAATGGCAAGGGTTCGACTGGTTATTTTCTGGAAAATGCCTTCAGGGCGGGGGGATTCACAACCGGCTTCTATACTTCCCCGCATATCCTGCATTTCAATGAACGCATCAGAATCCATGGTTCTCCGGCAAGCGACGAAACACTCGCCTCTCTGCTGACGGACATTCTTGAACGCGGAGAAGAATATGCGGCATCCCCGTTTGAACTGGCCACCGTACTGGCATTAAATACATTTGCGCAGGCACAGGTGGATATTGAAATTCTGGAATGCGGGCTGGGTGCCCGACTCGATGCCACCACCGCTGTTCCCGCCGATATGGCACTCATCACGCCGATCGGACTGGATCATCAGGCCTGGCTCGGTGATACCATCGAGAAAATCGCCGCAGAAAAAGCCTGGGTCATGCAAGGCTGTGCATTTTCGGTCTCTGTACCGCAACAGCCGGAAGTGTCTGCCGTACTGCAAGACTTCAACCCGGATTTACTCACCTGTAACATCGATACCTTTGAGGCACTGAAAGCTCCGGGTCGACACCAGCACATCAATGCCTCGCTGGCCTATGCGGCAATCAACTTGTTGAAAGAAACGCAGTTTATGGCGGTTGATCTGAAAAAGGCCAGAAAAGGAATCATCTCCTGCCAGTTACCGGGGCGGCTACAGAAAATAAACATCGGCAGGACAAATATCTGGCTGGATGCAGCCCATAATCGCCATGCAATCGAAGCCCTGCTGCCATCTCTGCGCGGTCTGGCCGACCCGTTTGATGCCATCCTTGTTTTCACCCGACAGGATCGTTCGCTGAAAGATGCTCTCTCCATGCTCAGGCCTTACACAAAACGGCTCATCAGCAATGACAATATAAAACAGGGCGGTGATGCAAATATCCCGGTTGCAGCACTTCAGGCAGAAACCCGAAGAACACCCGCAGGCAACTTTCTTGTGCTGGGCTCTTTTACCACTGTGGCTGCTATCCTGCGTTCACTGCAAACATAAACCCGGAAAAGGTGCCACAAGCTTGAATCTGTTTACCTGTTGGCTAAACCGTAAACCCTTCAACGCCCCTGCGCATGCCCACCGGACCACTGCGGGCGCTTTCGATCATATCGAAAGGCTCCAGTTCAATGAGAATGCTGTCCAGAACTTCAACCTTGTTGGTGAATTCGACAATCATGTGACTATCGGCATGGCTCTCAATTACCCGGCCACCGTAACGCTCCACCAGTTCCAGCAAGGCATCATCACTCGCTGAACCAGTCCGCATTTTTACAATCAGCAACCCGCGCTCCAGATGCACGGCATGCGAAATATCTTCCACCTTGATCACGGGAATCAGCTTGTTCAACTGCTTCTTGATCTGCTCGATAATGTGCTCATCGCCCCGAGTAACCAGTGTCATACGGCTTATCGTCGTATCCTTTAGCGGCGCTACATTCAACGTTTCGATATTATAACCGCGTGCGGAGAATAGTCCGGCCACGCGGGTTAACACGCCGAATTCATTTTCTACCAAAACTGTAATCGTATGCCTCATGATAATACCATCTCGTTCAGCGCAGCTCCCGCCGGCACCATCGGAAATACATTCTCCTCTTTGGAAACAGCAATATCCACCAGTACAAAACGGTCATCCACATGCAACGCCTTATCCAGCGCCTCATCCAGTTCATCCATCCTGTCCACGCGAATACCAACACCGCCATAGGCCTCCGCCAGTTTGACGAAATCAGGTAGGGAATCAAAATAGGAGTTGGAATAACGTGATTCATAGAACATTTCCTGCCACTGCCTCACCATGCCCATATAACCATTATTCAGAATGATCACGACCACGGGCAATTTATACTGGAATGCCATGGAAAATTCCTGACTGCACATCTGTATCGATGAATCACCGGTAAAGATCACCACTTTTTCATCGGGTTTGGCCACCTGCGCTCCCAAACCGGCCGGCAAACCATAGCCCATGGTTCCCAGGCCACCCGAAGTCAGCCAGCGATTCGGACGATTGAATCCATAATGCTGCGCCGCCCACATCTGATGCTGACCCACATCTGTCGCCACAATCGCATCACCTGATGTCATTTCATACACCCTGCGAACCACAGTCTGCGGCTTGATCGGGCCATCTTCAGGCTGGTCAAAACCCAGTGAATCTTTAGCCCGCCACTCATTGATCTGTTCCCACCACAATGCCAGCGCATCCTGATCCAGCGCGCAATTTTTTCGGGCAATTTCTTCCAGCAGCTGTTTCAGCACCACGCCGACATCCCCGACAATAGGCAGGTGGGCATGGATATTCTTTGAAATGGAAGATGGATCCACATCGATATGGATGACTTTTGCGTCCGGAGCAAAGGCATCGAGTCGACCCGTCACCCGATCATCAAAGCGGGCGCCGACTGCAATCAGCAAATCGCAATGGGAAACCCCCATATTGGCCTCATAGGTACCGTGCATGCCCAGCATGCCGACAAAATGCTCATCATCATGCGGAATACCACCGAGCCCCATCAGGGTATTGGTTACCGGCGCATTCAATGCATGCGACAGTTCCCTGAGCAGGGACGCGCTGCCAGCGGCATTCATAATACCGCCACCGCTGTAAATCATTGGCCGCTTGGCTTCCATCATTGCTTTAACCGCTTTTTTAATCTGCCCGGGATGGCCGGATATGACTGGCTGATAAGAGCGCATATTCACGTCTTCCGGCCATTCGAATTCGCAGACATCAATACTGATGTCCTTGGGAATATCGACCAGTACCGGCCCCGGCCTGCCGGTCGTAGCAATATGAAAGGCCTGACGAATAATCAGGGCCAGATCCTCAACGCGCTTGACCAGAAAATTATGTTTGGTGGCCGAACGTGTAATACCAACCACATCCGCTTCCTGAAAGGCATCGTTACCAATCAGGCTGGATGGCACCTGCCCGGAAAAACATACGGTAGGCACAGAATCAGCCAGCGAATCAGCCAGCCCGGTGACCGCATTGGTGGCTCCTGGACCGGAGGTGACCAGCGCAACACCGCATTTCCCGGATACGCGTGCATAGCCATTGGCGGCATGCAGAGCACCCTGTTCATGACGCACCAGATAATGGGTAAAATGATCCTGCTTGAATATGGCATCGTAAATCTGCAGCACAGCGCCACCGGGATAACCGAAAATGGTATCCACGCCTTCCCGTTTCAGACATTCAACAAAAATTTCCGCACCGCTTAATTTCATGGTCGTTTCACTGCACTCACTAGGATATAAAATGGCCGGACAAGCTGCACCGGAGCCCTCACATGGTCAAGAAAGTGGCGAAAAAACATTGAAAAATTAAGGCTATTCCCGATTTGAGAGTGAAC
>CAZWWF010000086.1:1997-6165 GCA_964636805.1 uncultured Zetaproteobacteria bacterium | reverse complement strand
TAATCTCCTTGGGCCTTCTGGCTGTGATGGGCATTACCATAGGTTATATCCTGTTCTCCAGCAACCTGCCGGAACTGAGTGCGTTGTCTGATTATCGACCTCCACTGGTTTCCCGAGTTTATAATACCGATGGGGAACTGATTGCTGAATATGCAGATGAACACCGTATTCTGACACCATTCAAGCAGATTCCATCGAAATTGAAAAATGCATTTTTGGCTGCTGAAGATCAGCAGTTCTATGAGCACCCAGGCATCAATCCGGCCCGTATTCTTTCGGCGGCACTGGCTAACCTGCGTGCAGGCCACACCGTACAGGGCGGTTCGACCATAACTCAGCAGGTAGCCAAGAATTTTCTGCTCTCATCCGAGCGTTCTTACACCCGAAAAATCCGTGAAGCGATTCTGGCGTATCGCATTGAGCAGGCATTCAGCAAGGATGATATTCTCTATCTATATCTGAACCAGATTTATCTCGGCCGGGGAGCGTACGGCGTAGCTTCGGCAGCATGGCGTTATTTTCATAAATCGCTGGATGATCTGTCACTGGCTGAATGCGCTACGCTAGCTGGTCTGCCCAAGGCACCCGGAAAATATGCTCCGCATCTCAGGCCGGCCAAAGCCAAACAACGACGCAATACTGTATTGCGTCTGATGAATGAAAGCGGCATGGCTGATGCAAAAGATGTAGCTGTTGCCATGAAAGAACCACTTCGTGTTGCGCCGCTGGAGCTGGCCAAACTCACCAACGCGTATGCTGATCAGGTGTATAGGGAACTGTCGGAGCGTTTTGGGGCCAAGACCTTACGCAGGCAGGGCCTGACAATAGTTGTTCCATATGATGAGCAGGCTGAACAGGCTGCCATTCACGCTGTTCGCAAAGGGGTGCTCGATGTTGAACAACGGCAATACTATCGTTATCCCACCCATCATCCGCGCGGTGAATGGTCTGAATTACTGGCCACATGGAGGGCACAACCACCAATCACCGGCACAGACTCCCTGATTCCAGCCCTGGTTGAGATAGTCCACAAAAATGGTGATTTGACTGTTAATGATGGCCATCAAACATGGCACTTGAGCAAGCCGAAATGGCAATGGAAGCCACTCCGGATATATAAAAAAGAGGGTGCTAGTGAAGCAGAGTTGGCTGCGATGAAACAGCGTCCGCGCAGATGGATTGCTGGCGATGAAATCCGTTTGCAGCGTTTACCTGAATCCGGAGTCAGGTTGGCACAGGACCCATCCATCGAGTCCGCTTTGTATGCTATTGATCTGGAGCGTGGCACGGTATTAGCCCGGGTCGGTGGTTTTGATTATCAGGTGGCCGGATTTGATCGGGTGCGCCAGGCCATGCGTCAGCCCGGTAGTGCTTTCAAACCTTTTTTGTATACGAGTGCACTGGCTTCCGGATCGACACCGGCCACCATTGTCATGGATACCCCCGTTGTTTTTGACAGCAAGCAGAGCGACAGTTTCTGGAGGCCGGAAAATTATAAGAATGAATTTGCCGGTCCGGTAACACTGCGCAATGCTTTGGAACACTCTCGTAACCTGGCCTCGATCAAGGTGTTGCAGAATGTTGGCATTAATCGGTTTTTAAATGATTTGGAAAATTATCCTTTTGGGCACAAGTTTCCTGCCCAGTTGGCGCTAGCTTTGGGAGCAACCGAAGTTACGCCGGAATCTCTGACAGAATCCTATGCCGTGTTGGCCGACCAAGGGCGCAGATGGAAACCTATCGCCGTTCAGCAGGTTCAGGATCGCACTGGCAAGACGTTACATCGATCCGTGGCCGGCAAGCGTTGTCAGGTTTGTCATGTTGATCCTGTGATGAGCGTCAATGAATCGATGCATCCAGCCGAGCAAGTGGTCGATCCGGTCGATGCTTTCCTGATCACGAATATGATGAAGGGTGTTATCGAACATGGTACAGGCAGGGGTGCTCTTGCACTGAACCGGCCTGCTGCCGGTAAAACAGGCACGACTAACAAACAGGTTGATGCGTGGTTCATGGGGTATACACCTCAGGTGTTGACCGGTGTGTGGACTGGCCGCGATACACCAACTCCAATGGGACGGCGTGAAACCGGAGCAAGAGCGGCACTACCGACATGGCTGGAAGCGATGCAGGCTTTCCACAAGGGGAAACCGCGCAAGGATTTTGAACCGCCGGATGGCATTGAGTGGGTGGCGATTGATTCTAAAACCGGTTTACTTCCCGGCCCGGACAGCAAGGATATCTTCCTCGAAGCATTTCGCGCCGGAACTGCGCCAACGGAAGAGTCGAGAACCGAGTCAGGCGGACAGGAAGATCAGAATTCAGGTTTCTTTGGTCTGGGAATGTAGGGCCTGTTTATTGGAGCTGCGTATTTATTGTTATCCTGGCAAAAATCAGCAGGCTCAGGCAAAAACGTCGTTTTTCCTGAGATTACACAACATTGCAGGAAAGCAATATTGCACGTCTCACGCCCGAAGGGAGCCATACATGGACGTATGGCATGAAATCAACACTTACTTGATTTGATTCGTGGCATCATGCCACCCCCTGTCGGCAGGGTTGTCATCCATGGCCTGTGCAGACTGAAATATCAGCGCTTCCTTAGTAATAGGTGAGGGGGCGTTCCGGGCACCTCACTTTTCACAATTCAGCGCATTTACTTTGGCAGCCATAATGAAATCGTTTTCATGCAGTCCACCGATTTTATGTGTATAAAAGACAACGGTGCAAAATCCCCAGCCATAACAAATTTCGGGATGATGGTTTTCTATCTCGGAAATTTCTCCCACCCTTACTGCAAAAGTCTGTGCCTGCACAAAATTACTGAATGTAAATGAACGCCTGAGTTTGGTGGCACCATCGTCAAGTTGCCATCCTGCGATAGCTGGCAGCATGGCATGGGCATCTGCTGCACTCATTGGTGCAATGCCACCCTGACACGGCATACATGTTTTGTTGTGTAAGGTATTGTCTGTCGTCATGTCACATCTCCACGGTTATTCTTTGTGGCTTCTTGTTGTTGATTCATGACAGGGAAGAATGTTTCATCCGTGTCAGATATTTTCAGCCTCTGGCGGCGGTGCCTGATCAATCACCAGTTTATATTCTATAGCGTCATTCAGGGCTCGATAAGTTGCTTCCAGCACATCGGTTGAGACGCCAACTGTATTCCATTTGCGTTGTCCGTCCGATGATTCGATCAGCACACGCACAGCCGCTTCGGTTGCCTCCTTGGTGGTCAGTACCCGTACTTTGAAATCGGTAAGAAACATGGTTTCAAGCCCGGGATAGGCATCCACCAGTGCTGCTCTGAGTGCTTTATCCATAGCATTGACCGGCCCGTTGCCGAGGGCCGCGGCATGTTTTAATTTGTCGCCGACGCGCACTTGGACGGTTGCTTCGGACTCTGGCGATTCTTCATGCCCGCGTTTTTCATCAAATACGCGGAAACGTACGAGTTCGAAATGGCGTTTGAATCGTTGCATTGAACGACGCAGCAACAGCTGAAATGAGGCATCTGCCCCCTCGAAGGCATAACCACAGGCCTCCAGTTCTTTGATGCGCTGAAGAGCCTGGGCTACCATTGGATTATCGGGGTCGATGTCTGCATCCGGCTCCAGTTGTTGTAATTTACTCAGAATATTGCTGCGGCCAGCCTGATCGGACACCAGAATACGTTGGCCGTTGCCAACCAGGGCAGGGTCGATATGCTCGTAGAGATTGCTCTGTTTGCGAATAGCCGAGACATGGATGCCACCTTTATGGGCAAAGGCATTCTGGCCGACGAAGGGCTGATGCTGCCAGGGTAGACGATTGGCCATTTCGTTGACGAATTGCGACAACGATGAAAGCCGGGTCAGTTGCAGTTCGGAGATGCCACAATCCACGCCTGCTTTCAGTTGCAGGATCGGGATAATGGAAATCAGGTTGGCATTACCGCAGCGTTCACCCACGCCATTGATGGTACCCTGCACCTGCTGAACACCGGCACGTACCGCAGCCACTGAATTGGCTACGCTCATTTCGCAATCGTTATGGGCATGGATACCAAGCGTTTGATTCGGCAGGTGTTGTTTTACCCGTGTCACGATATCAAAAACGGGAAACGGAATTGAACCGCCGTTGGTATCGCATAAAACCAGCGTATCCGCACCGCCTTTGGCCGCTG
>CAZWWF010000086.1:0-1897 GCA_964636805.1 uncultured Zetaproteobacteria bacterium | reverse complement strand
GAACCGCCGTTGGTATCGCATAAAACCAGCGTATCCGCACCGCCTTTGGCCGCTGCTTCCAGGACTTGTAGCGCATAGGTTTCATTGGCTTCGAAACCATCGAAAAAATGCTCGGCATCGAAAAACACGGTATCAAAATGCTGTTTCAGATAGGCCACTGATTCATACACCAGTGCCAGATTTTCATTCAGGGTAATGCTCAGTGCTGTGGTTACATGCACATCCCAGCTTTTGCCGAAAATACAAACGGCATCCGCACCGCTTTCAATCAACAGATTCAGCCCTCGATCCTTATCCACGGCATGGCCGGGGCGGGCAGTGGAACCGAATGCCACCAGCTTGCTGTGGTTCCAGTTGCGTTTTCGCATCTGTTCGAAAAAGATATCATCTTTGGGGCTGGCACCGGGCCAGCCGCCCTCAATCCAGTCGATGCCGAAATCAGCCAGCCGCTCGGCAATACGAATTTTGTCTTTGACAGAAAAACTGATACCGGCGGTTTGTGCACCATCACGCAGGGTTGTGTCGAATAATTCTACACGCTGTGTTGGGTGTATCGGGGCTTTAGAACAGGACATGGATGAATGTATCATAGATGAACCGGCATTTTACGCAGGATGAATAAAAATGACACTGGTTTCCTTATTCTCCGGGATATGCTGAAATCCGTAGTTGGTTTAAAGATCCAGGGAGTAGATATATGCGAGCTATTGTGATGACAGACCCGGGTTCTCCGGACGTATTAACAGCGACAGAGGTTGATAAACCGCTCTGTGGCGATCATGACGTACTGATTCGAATCATGGCAGCAGGCGTCAATCCGATAGATACCAAATTGCGTGCCAATGGACTTTATTTCCCTGATGGTTTGCCTGCCATCCTCGGTTGCGATGGAAGTGGTGTAGTTGAACAGGTGGGGGCGGATGTGACCCGTTTTCAAACCGGCGATGCTGTTTATTACTGCTTTGGCGGCCTGGGGCAGAAAGCGGGCAACTACGCCGAATATATTGCAGTCCCGGAACCCTTTGTTGCAGCCAAACCGGACTGCATTGATTTCATTGATGCAGCCGCTGCGCCGCTGGTGCTGATTACAGCATGGGAGGCGCTGTTTGACCGGGCTCGTATCCATAACGGCCAGAAGGTCTTCATTCATGCCGGTGCCGGCGGTGTTGGTCATGTTGCGATTCAATTGGCCAAATTGGTTGGCTGTGAGGTCGCCACAACCGTCAGTTCGGATGAGAAAGCCGCAGTGGTTGCCACGCTGGGTGCGGACATGGTAATCAACTACCGTGAGCAGGATGTCACGGAAGCATTATTGAAATGGACTGATGGCATGGGCGTGGATGTGGCTTTTGATACCGTCGGTGGTTCTGCTTTCCATCAACTGGTGGGAGCAACACGCGTATACGGTGATATCGTCACGATTCTGCAAGTGCCTGAAAACACCGACTGGAAAGCGATTCGTCTACGCAATATCCGGGTATCTCAGGAACTGATGCTGACGCCGATGGTGATGGGGATTACAGAGGCAGCCGAACATCACGGCGATATTCTCGAACAGTGCGCCCAGTTTTTTGATCAACAGCAATTGTCGATCTTTGTCTCCGATATTCTGCCGCTGGAACAGGCTGCAGAAGCACACCGGAGAATTGAAACAGGCGGTATGTGCGGCAAACTGGTGCTGGAAGTGGCACAGTCGGGAGAAGATACCAATGCATGAGTCGATTCATGAACATACGGATCAGGATCAACAAAAAAACGAAGCAGCAAAGAAAACCGCTACACTGGTTTATGCACTGCAGGCAGCCTCTTTTCTGCTGACGGTGACGTTTATCGCTGCCATTATTATTAATTATGTTAAAAAAGACGATGTGGCGGATACATGGGTAGCATCCCATTT
>CAZWWF010000085.1:0-6294 GCA_964636805.1 uncultured Zetaproteobacteria bacterium | reverse complement strand
TCCATCATCAGAAAGGGAATACGAATAATTCCCGTGTAATGAAGACCAAAAACAATAATGATAGCACCAGCGACTTTGCCCAGTATTGCCATGTGCGTCAGCATCCACTGACCGAGCAATGATGCCGATGCGCCCAGCGCGATGAATACAAGACTGAACCCGGCGATAAACCATAGTGATTGCCCCAGTGCATGTCGGCGCATGGCCGTGGCAGGCCCACCATTGTGCTGGCGCAGTTCATTCACTGAAACGCCGGATATATAAGACAGGTAGGCTGGCACCAGCGGCAAAACGCAAGGTGACAGAAAAGATAATAATCCGGCGATTAGCGCTCCGGCAAATGTAACTTCAATCATTATTCACTCCAATTCATTGCGCCCCATCAGGAGGTACTGATCGCAAACCCTGCACTCAGGCACAACAGGGTCAATCAGCGCTCAGGTGCCCTTTGTCTGAGAAACCGGCATGCGCTTACGCTGTCTCTGTATTGATTACGTTAAGGTTAAGCCAGGCTGCATAATCTTCCGTAGCATCAAACTCAGCCCAGATGATTTCCGGCAACTCATAAGGATGATGCTGTTTCAGCCAGCCAATCACATCATCCCTGCACGCAGGCGTTGTTTTAATACTGAGGTAATACTCTTCTGCCTGCTCTACTTTCCCCTTCCAGCGATAGGAGGACAACCCCGGCCCAGTGGTCTGCACACAGCCTGCCACACCACCATCAACCAAACCGGATGCAATGATTTTCGCTTCGGTGATTGAACTGACACTGGTCTGAATAAGGCAAATTTTCTGCATGCGATATGGTAGCGTGTTCGTTTTCAATCGGAAGTGTTTGCAGCTTCAGCTCAGAGATTGGAACTATTGTGCCCCTCCTGGATGCCTGTTAGAAATGAGTCTGGGAGAAAATCATGTCAGCAACGATCACCAGCATACTCGAGGAAACTCGCATTTTCGAACCTTCACAGAATCAAAACGCGAATATTGCTTCGCTGGATGATTATCATGCCTTGCGCAAACAATTCTCTGAAGATTTTGATACAACATGGAGAGACCTGGCCAGAGAACACCTGGACTGGCACCAATCATTCACCCGTGTATTGAATCGTGAAAAAGCCCCTTTCTTTCGCTGGTTTGAAGATGGCATGCTGAACCTGTCTGAAAACTGTCTCGATCGGCATGTGGCGGCCGGATCAGGTGAACGCACCGCGATTATCTGGGAAAGCGAGGCTGGCGAAGCTCGCCGCATCAGTTACGCAGAACTGCTGGCTGATGTCTGCCGGGCAGCCAATGTCATGAAAGAACTCGGTATCGAATCCGGAGACCGGGTAGTGATATACATGCCGATGATTCCCGAAGCGGCCATTGCCATGCTGGCCTGCACACGTATCGGTGCCATTCACTCGGTCGTATTCGGCGCTTTTTCAGCGACTGCGCTGCACGATAGAATTCAGGATGCAGAAGCGAAACTGGTGATTACTGCCGATGGCGGTGGTCGACGAGGTGGCATCCATGCACTGAAACCAAAAGTGGATGAGGCTTTGAACGCTGGCTGCTCCAGCATCCGGCATGTCATGGTCGTGCGCCATGCAGGCAATGAGACCGACTGGGTAGGCGGTCGCGATATCGACTGGCATGATGCATTGAAGGTGCAACCGGATCACTGCGAAGCGCTGCCGGTGGCTTCGGAACACCCGCTGTTTATTCTCTACACCTCAGGCTCCACCGGCAAACCCAAAGGAGTCTTACACAGCACGGCAGGTTATCTGCTATGGGCCAGGTTAACGATGCACTGGGTATTCGATTTCCAACCCGATTCCGACGTATTCTGGTGTACAGCGGATATCGGCTGGATTACCGGCCACACCTATTCTGTGTACGGCCCCCTGGCCTGTGGCGGCACCACACTGATGTATGAAGGTGTCCCAACATTCCCCGACCCGGGCCGGTTATGGAAAATATGTGCTGATCATGGCGTCACCGTATTTTATACAGCCCCCACTGCTATTCGTGCCCTGATTAAAGCCGGCGATGAATGGCCGAACAAGTATGACCTATCAAAATTACGTGTGCTTGGCACAGTTGGTGAGCCGATCAATCCGGAAGCATGGATGTGGTATCACAATGTGATCGGTAAAGGACGCTGCCCGATTGTCGATACCTGGTGGCAGACTGAAACCGGTGGTCACATGATTTCACCTTTACCCTTTGCCACCCCTACTACGCCGGGCTCGGCTACATTACCACTGCCCGGTATTGATGCTGCAGTGGTGAATGAACAGGGGAAACCTGTCACCGAGGGCGGTGGATTGCTGGTGATTCGTCAACCGTGGCCATCGATGCTGCGCGGCATCTGGGGTGATAGAAAACGTTATCTCGATACCTACTGGAAAAAATTCGACAATCGTTATTATTTCGCTGGCGATGGCGCCCGCCGCGATGAACATGGCTATTTCTGGATTATGGGTCGTGTGGATGATGTGTTGAATGTTTCCGGTCATCGGCTCGGCACCATGGAAATCGAATCAGCGCTGGTATCACATAGCAGCGTTGCCGAAGCCGCCGTGGTCGGGCGGCCCGATGACATGAAGGGCGAAGCCGTGTGTGCATTCGTGGTCCTCAAGGCCGAATGCAGTGAATCACTGGCTGATGAACTACGCGCCCATGTCTGCAGGGAGATTGGCGCTATTGCCAAACCGGATGACATTCGTTTTACCGACAGCCTGCCGAAAACCCGTTCCGGGAAAATCATGCGGCGTTTGCTCAGGGATATTGCAGCCGGTCGAGATATCACTTCCGATACCTCCACACTGGAAGACCAGTCGATCGTTCAACAACTCCGACAATCCGATCGGTCACCGCAATAGATCATGCTGCGACCATAGTCTGGAGACCTCCTGAAACGAAAACATATTTTCCATCATCCGGTCGGCATTTTCCCCTCTGCCGCCCGATGGTATCTGGCTGCTATCGCTGTCCTTTCCCTGCTATGCATCGCCATGCAATTGTCCATCCAGGCCTATGCGCAAAAGCAGGCAAAAGAACTGATTCGTGCATGGGGTGAGCGCGCGAATGTACACATCGCCGATGTACGTTATCATTTACTGCGTAATGGACTGGTTCTCCAGGGTATCCGGATAGAACGAGGTGGTGATAAAGTAACCATCAAACACATCCTTGTCCGGGCCAATCCTAAACTGCTGACCAGCAGCACACCGCGTATCGGAACGATGGACATCTCTGGCCTTGATGCCGAATTCACCAATGCAGCCAGCAACAATATATGGCATCAGGATCGCGATCTGAAACAGATTTGGCAGGCAGCGACATCACTCACTGTGCATGGCGGACAAATAAAACTGTATCTGAAAGGAAAAGATTCCCCTCCTGTTGAATTGCGTGGACTATCACTACAGCAACAACTTCAAACCTCTGGCCGCACCATCATTGGTTCAGCCAGATTGTTGCAAGGCACTATCAACGGGCAATGGCGTCAGAGCGCTGACACGCAAAATATTGAAGGCTGGCAATCGAAGGGGACAATAAAATGGCATACACTGGATGCCGGCCAGTTGATGGCTTCGCTGGCGCTAAAACATATCGAGGGACATCTTAATGGCGGGCTATCATGGAAAATAGCAGCTGGAGACGCGAAAAAAAAATCGTTAACCATACTGGGGGAAATGCGGCTCAATACAGTTTCTGAGCGCGAGACATACAACGCACACAGTTTGCAATTCAATGCCACAAATACTGATGATGTTTGGAAAATAGACGTTGATGCTGTTGCCTGGCCACTTGATCCATGGTCGGATCATTTACCCGGGATTGGTGGGCGACAACTGGTTTCAGCACAACTGGACAGCACAAGTCGCTGGACAGGACGCGATGGTCACTGGAAAATCAGCAGTGATAAAGGACTGCTTCAGGATGTGATCTATGCGCGTCCGGACAGCAACCAGGAGGACAACAAACAATCTGCCTGGTACTGGAGTCGAATCAATTACGCTAAGGCCAATATAGATACGGACAAAAACCGGCTCCATGTATCCGGAATCGATATGGTCGATTCCAGACTGATGCTGCAGGCGGGAAAAACGGATAAAGCCATGCAGGCGGATCTGGATAATGCCACAGATAAAAACAGCTCCCCTGAGCTTCCGGAAAAAACGATGGCATGGAACATTAATGCAGACCACATCAACATTCGCAACATGATGCTGGCGCTGACCGTGCCACAGGGAAAGGTGGTGCTGGAAGCGCTGGACGGGGAGGCACAATGTCTAATAGGCAATCCGTTAAGTTTCAGGTTACACACAGCGGCCGGAAAAACGTCATTAGCCCAGGATGGAAACAGCGCCACAATATCGCAATGGCGACTGCGCGGAACCGCTGAAAAAAACAAACACGGCGAATTAACCTCGGCAAACTTTAACGTGGTGGGCACGCATATTCCGGTTGCCCGTCTGCGCCCTGTTCTCCCCCTGCAGGATGATATAAGCAGCCCGGTAAAACTGAGTGGCGATAGTGGATTCAACGTGAAAATAACGGTAAAGCAGGGTTCCTGGCAGATGCAGGGCAAAGCTGCTATCCGAAATTTTAATTTGTCGCATGGCGGAGATTCGTTGCTTGCAGAACAGGTTAATTTACGCTTTGGACTAGTCGGTAGCGGACTGGATACACAGAAAATAACAAGTATTAAAAGCCAGGGCTGGCAATACATAGCAGCGCTACACCCATTGCCGCCACAAGTATCTGGCGGGACTACGCAAACAGAAACCCCTGAAGTCGCCAGCCCTTTATGGTGGATGACTACACTGCGCAATAATAATATTGAAATCGGCCATCTTGTTTTTGAGAACGGAAAAATCAGTGTCGGACAACAACAGCGTATTTGGGCTGACGAGGTGGAATTAAAAGTCGATTCGATCAAAACTGATCACTGGTCAGACATCTTGATCAAAGGAAAAGCCGGTGGTGGTGATTTCCATCTCAATGGAAAATGGGAGGCATTGTCTGATGAGCAGCGTTTTCGGGGCAAGGCTGTCCTATCACAGGCTACGCCATTTTTTCTGCATAACTGGATGACCGCTTCCGGCATGCCACGATTGATCCAGGGGCGTTTATCAGCCGAACTGAACATTACTGATGGACATGAGCCGGACAGTTATCAAGGCAATGTGAAAATTCAGTTAATTCAAGGCCGGGCGGAAGCAGGGACATTTCCATCCGATCCAATGCTGGCCCGAACCGGATACGATACATCTGAGCTGTTGCAGCGACTGGATAACAATACAGGCGTCATCATGCTGCAATATAAGCTGGCCGGACAATGGACAAAGCAACCGCTGAATCTGGAGCGCCTTGGTTTAGCCATGCAGAAAGCGATGCATCAGGCAGCTCAGTCTGCGACCATAGGCAAAGACAAACCCGAACCTGGTAAAACAGCCACAGAGGCACGCATTCGTCTACATGATCGCGAACAATTATCCCAGAATGAGCGCTTACGCCTGTTCAGTGTCGTGCGCAAAATGCGCCGGCACCATAAAATGATCGTTGAACTCAGGGCCAGGTGGACAGGCAAGGAAGGCAGCGAAGAACGCAATGCTGAAATTCGGCGAATCCGGCGAACCCAGCAACTGATCGAACGTTATATGGTATATCGTAAAGTCAGCAGCCGGCGTATTTTCCCGGTATGGCCAACCATTGAGGATCAGTCTGATGAAACCGGATCCATTCAGGTGATAACAAGGATTCCCCCGTCAATGAAGGCTCGAGTCAGGAAACCCCGGCATTGATCTTGGCTGAGATGAATTGGGAGTGGTGCAGCCCCATTAAATCTGCCATACGTCGAATCAACTGTTCCTCATAGGGGTCGACGAAACCATCTGCCAGAGCGACCGCCCACAAATCGCTGAGAATACCGATACGCTCCTGCGTGGAAAAACCCTTTACCACCACCGAAGTGAACTGGTGGAGATCCAGCGCCTGCTCCACTTCCTGCAAGGCATTGTCAATCAAATCATGGATTTCCGCCTGATCCAGGCTAAAACGTTTGTCCAGTGCCAGAATAATTTCGCTGCGCTCAGCTGATTGCAGATGCCCGTCCATACGCATCACTTCCACCATCAACGCTGCAACAGCCAGTGATATATCATGCTTTTTCTTTTCCTGCGGACTGGATGCTGCCTGTTTCCACATCTGCTTCAGTTTATTGATCATGCCTGCCTCGAAACGATTATCTATCCCCAAGCATAGAGACCTCTGTCAGCTTGGCAATGAAGAAGCTAA
>CAZWWF010000084.1:0-6352 GCA_964636805.1 uncultured Zetaproteobacteria bacterium | reverse complement strand
TCGAGGCTGCTTTTATGGCTGCATTTCAAACAGATGAGAAGCTGTTCAGCAAGGCATTTGATCGCAATATTGTTGTTGTGACGCCAACAACATTATTGGCGACATTGAGAACTGTTGAAAATATCTGGCGCTATGAACGACAGAATGAAAATGCCAAACGCATCGCGGATAAAGCTGGTTCGGTTTACGACAAGCTGCGAGGCTTTCTTGAGGATTTCGAAAAAATCGGCAGTCAGCTGGCAACGGTACAAAAAAGCTATGATGGGGCGCTCAATAAATTAACCCATGGGCAAGGCAACCTCGTTCGGCAGGCTCAAGGTTTTGTCGAGCTGGGTGTGAAAGTAAAAAAACAATTACCGAAAAATATCCTTGATGAAGCATCCCTGAATGATGTGACAGCGCTGGAAGATCAGGCGGAAAGCAACAATTAAAACCGGGAGTTTATGCATGATACTTGATCCGCAATCAGGACAGAAACCCAAACATAATGATCGGATGGCGCTATGGATGCTGGTTGTTGTTGTGATAATCACTGCGGCGGTTTCTTTCTGGAGCAGATCCAAATATCAACAAGAGAACAGTACGGAACGAACGCATGTGGATGAACAGGGACAATGCATGTGCTGGGCGTAACGCTGGGAAAAACAACGCTGATGCAGGCCGAACACTTTGTGAGGAATAAGGAATTATAGAGATGAATGTTGGAATGAATAAATCGGATGCCAGAGAATGGGTGTTATTCAGGCTGGGCTTCCGACCATTTTTTCTCGTTGCGGCATTGTTTGCTATTATCAGCATGTCTATCTGGATGGCCGAGTTTGTGTTTTCCATTCGACTCTTACCCAATACAGTGCTGCCAATCAACTGGCATGCCCATGAAATGGTTTATGGCTATGCACTGGCGGTCATAGCCGGGTTTCTGCTGACTGCGGTCAGAAATTGGACCAATATGCAGACCCTGCATGGATGGCCGTTGCAATTATTACTATTACTATGGGTGCTGGCGCGTATTGCTGCGCTGCTGCCCGGATTATATGCGCTGCTTGCAGCGGTGATTCTGGATAATCTGTTTATTCTCTATTTATCGGTGGCGCTGACGGTGCCGGTGGTGCAGGCAAAATTATGGAAAAATATGGGTGTGATATCCAAGCTGTATTTTTTTCTGATTGGTAATGTGATTTATGGCCTGGGTCTATTCGGCTTGTTTCACGATGGGCAGCGTATCGGTTTGTTTATTGGCTTATATATGATTCTGTCCCTGATTCTGGTGTTGTCGCGCCGGGTGATGCCGATGTTTATCGAACGGGGCGTAGGGTATGCAGTGAGTCTGAACAACCGCAGGTGGGTAGATATTGCCTGCTTTCTGCTGTTTCTGGTGTTTGCAATTGCTGACATTTTCTTTTCCCAGCCGGCACTGACGGCATGGTTGGCTGCCATCCTGTGTTTGTTGCACAGTATCCGGTTGTGGGGTTGGTACACGCATGGTATCTGGAGTAAACCACTGTTATGGATACTGTATCTGGCTTATGCCTGGGTCATCTTCGGTTTTGCACTAAAATTTTCTGCATTTATAGTTGGTCTTTCACCCTCGCTGGCGGTTCACGCTTTTACGGTCGGTGGTATTGGTATGATGACGCTGGGTATGATGTCGCGCATATCACTGGGCCATACCGGACGCGACATCAATCAGCCTCCATCTGGCGTAGGGTTGATGTTCCTTTTGCTGTGTACCAGTGCAGTAGTCCGTGTGATTTTCCCTCTGATTTCAGTCGAGCACTACCAGCTATGGGTCGGCATATCACAAGGACTCTGGATTGCAGTATTTGCTTTATTTTTGTATCTCTATACACATATTCTAACAGGCCATCGCATTGATGGTCGATGGGGTTAAGCCGGGTTAGGTGAATGGGTTTTGATGCTGTCAGTGTGATATTGGTCGGTTGAAAAGATAGGCGAACATATACAATAATGCATCATATCTGGGTCTGCATCAGTTTAAGCCCGGATGCCTGATCAGGGCTGCTGATTATACTTACCGTATAATATCCCGTAACAAGCGAAACAGGGCCCGGGATGATTTATGCGGTTTGTTTTGCTGCAGCTCTTTATTGGCGTTACGAACCAGTTGACGAATCTCGCCGGCACCGGCCTGTGGATACTTCGCTATAAATTCAGTCATGGCGGTTTGGCCTTCTTCAATCAGGCGATCGCGCCAGCGTTCTACGCGGTGAAAGTTTTTATCCTGGGCTTCTTTTTTCACCCCAAGATCATCGATAGTTTCTTGCAGTGATTCAGTGTTAATTTGTCGAAGTATCTTGCAGATAAGTTTGAACTGCCGCTTTTCAGCACCATGTTTCATGGACTGAACCTCCAGCAGTGCCTGAAACAGTTTATGAGGCAGATTCATTTTGCCCAGTGCAACAGCATCGAGTGAAGCCAGCTGCTTGCCCAGCTCCAGCAGAGCCTGAATTTCACGCTTCTGCTGGCTCTTATTCAGCCGCTCAACATTTTCAAATTTATCATAATCCTCAGCATGCGTATCATACATGGCGCGCAGTGTAGCGGGGCAAATCGGAACTGTCTTTTACGGAAAAATCTGGCCCGGATATATGCGGAGCTTATTCATCATCGCTGATATCACTGAACAGACCATGCGGCATGGCGACAAGCACGGAGCAAGTTGCATGGCGTACAACACGCTCTGCAGTCGAACCAATCAGAAAATGCTCCAGCCTGCCCTGGTGACCGTGACGCCCGATCAGAATCAGGTCGGCTGGCAGCGATTCTGCAAACATGCAGATGGATCGTGCAGGTTCACCACTGGATTCTTCCAAGTGTATGACAAGGGGGAACCCGGCCTCTGCAGCTTGTTCCTTCAGCCGCCTGTTTGCACCTTTGCGCATCGCTTCATTGATTTCATTAACTGGTGCGACAGGAATCATGTCCGTTTCGAAGTAGACGGCAGGTTCTATCACATGCAACAGGTGAACCTCGGCATGCCGCTGGGCCGCCAGCACACCTGCGCGACGCAACGCCTCACTGGATTGCTCGGAGAAATCTGTCGGCACTAGGATTTTACCATGTTTGATCATGACGGCCTCCTTTACTGCTTTGGTAATCCTAGTCTAGCAGATCAGAGATGTTCTGTGTGAAACTATTCAGCTCAACCAACGCATCATGTTATCAATTCGGACAAAGGCCGGAACAAAAGGGTGGGGAAGAAACTTCGAATCACAATTCGGCTGTCTTGCCGAATTCATGACGCGCATCCGTGTGCGCCATCCTTGCAGGACGCTTAGGCGTGTAATTGTACTGTCCTGTACAATTATGGACGGACTTTAGGCCGCCCGCAGGGTGACGCCCATTATAGGAATAGCACCATATGCCGATATATAGACTTATCGGAGACTATCATGCAAAAGAAAGCTTACTCGTACATTCGTTTTTCCACGCCGGAACAGATCAAGGGTGATTCACTTCGCCGTCAGCTTGAAGGCTCCCGCCAATGGGCTAAAGAAAATGGCTATGAACTCGATACCTCACTACGCGACCTTGGCGTTAGTGCCTTTAGCGGAGCCAACCGCACCGAAGGCTCGTTAAAGAAATTCATCGACCTGATTGATCAAGGCTCTGTGCTGATTCTGGAGTCGTTGGACAGACTTTCCCGCGAAGAACTGACGAAGTCGTTGAATCTCTTCATCAATATCCTTTCGGCTGGAATAAAAATAGTCACCTTGGCTGATCGGCAGGAATATACCGCCGACAGTATCAATAATATCGGTAATCTTGTGATCTCTCTGGTATCTATGGCTCGTGCTCATGAGGAAAGCCAGATGAAATCAATTCGAGCGCGTGCATGTTGGAATGCAAAAGTAGCCAATGCTCATAATAAAAAGCTTTCCCGTTTCTGTCCGAACTGGCTTGAGTACAATGATGAGACAGAATCCTTTCATATTATCGAGGAACGTGCAGAGCTGATCCGCGATATTTTCCGTAAAACCATTGCTGGAATGGGGCAAGGTCGTCTTGCTAAAGAGCTTAACGAGAAAAAGGTGCCATCATGGGGCAGAGCCAATGGCTGGCATGAGACCTATCTTCAGAAACTTTGCCAGAACAGGGCATTGCTTGGTGAGTTTCAACCATACTCACATACGAATGGTGTTCGCACGCCGCTGGGAGAAGTAATTCGGGACTATTTTCCGGCTGTGCTTGAAAGTGATGTGTTCCATGCAGCACAAACGGCAAGGAAACAGCGCACACAAACACGTGGTCGACGAGGGATGAAGTTTTCAAACCTCTTACAGGGCATGTGTTACTGCACCCACTGTGGTGGGACAATGCGTTACGTGAACAATACCAATAAGGATAGGACATATCTTTACCTGACTTGCAGCCATGCAAAACGAAAATTGGGATGCAGTCACAGCAAGTATTACCCTTATCAACAAATAGAGGCCCTTGTACTATATACCGTAGCTGAACAGGTGGACTGGTTTTCAGTGGTCGCCGGAGTAAAAACCAATCTGGCTGAAATGAAGCGGAAGCAGGCATCACTTTCCTCTCAATTGGCAGATTCAGAGAGCCGTGCAAGCCGTTATGCCGGATTGTTTGAGGTAGCCAGTGGTGATGCCCTCGACTTGGCTCAGAAGCGATATTTGGAAGTTTTAAATGGGCAGGCTGAAACCAGAAATGAACTTAAAATCATCGAAGGTAAGATTACCGAACACACCATGCCGGATGCAAGTGCAATCCATGCTAAAATCGAACATGCGATTGAACGATTGAGAAAAGAGGAAGATCCTCATGAACTGTTTGAATTGAGAGCAACGATCAATGCTGCCTTGCGTGATTCTGTGAAGCTTTCTTTTGGCGGGCACCAAGACAATGAATTCTCAGTCAGTTATTCAATCAATAATGGGGCAGAAAAAGTAATGGTTGATGGTGATGAGTATATGAAAACTATGGGTGGCTTTGCTGTGGGACACGAAAAAATTCAGATGATGAATCTCAAAGAAGATCGGTTGGAAGTTGAGCGGAAGAAGAAAGGCATTCAGCCGAAGGTTGTTAGTCTAGATGATTTGAATGCTCAGAATGTGGAATCCATTATGGATAGCATTCCAAAACCATTCAAGTTTGAACCAACCGTTTGCAAGGAATTGTCTTAACGGCTACCCATGCCAGCACTTTGCCAGCAATTCTGGAAAAAGTGCTGGCAACCATTTTCAGGTCATGTCCGAATGTTCAATTTTCGTTGAAAAATAAGGTGCCAGCACCTGCCAGAAAAATTGCTGGCACATCGTAAATGCGTTACCCCTGCCAGCGTCATTACGCCCTTCTTATGCTGCGAAGAAATTATTGCTGATCTGCCCACGACTCAAATAAAGTTTCAAACACCTTCTTGTCGCGGTCACTCATCATAGCAACCATGCTTTTTATTTGATTCCGTGATGATTCATTTTCAGATGCAGCTTTCATCATAATGCTACCAAGCAATATTTTCCTTCGGGTATCCTCTTTACGCTGATCGCTTCTCATACCATTAATGATTTTCTGCTTTCTTGCCTTAAGCCTGTTCTCAACCCGTTCAATTTTCTCAAGTTGAAGACTTCTGTTGGTCTTGTTCATAAGTGCCTCCTAATAAGGGGCAATACGCTATCAGTCGAACTTCTGATTTCTAAACCGGTTTGGCTGCAATACTGAAATCTGGTAAAATAATAAGAATGAAGCAGGTTGAAATCATAGACAATACCCTCGGAGAGCGCACTTATACATCACTGCGTGATGGTGCGGCCTACGGCGTTAAAATCCGAACCACACTCAAAATCAAAGGCACATGCTGAAAATGGAATGCCAGCAAATCCATTTCCACATGCAAGTCATCAAGCGCAGCAAAGGCCGCAACGCTGTAGCCGCCTCTTCATATCGTGCTGCCGTCGCCATGTTCGATATGCGCACTGGTGTTCATTTTGATTTCAGTAAATCCAACAAGGATGTTGTTGGCTTCTCAGAAATCATGGTACCGGAAGGAACGCCAGCAATGTTGCTTGATCGTGAAACCCTGTGGCAAAATGTTGAGCTTGCCGAGAAAAGAGCTGATGCACAGTTATGCAGAGAGTTTGATGCCGCATTACCAATTGAGCTAACCAAGTCGCAGCAAATAGAGTTAATGCAGGACTTCTGCCAATCATCTTTTGTTGATAGCGGAATGATCTGTGACACCAACATGCACGACAAACAAGACAACCCTCATTTCCATACGATGATAACAATGCGCGATATTGATCCAGAAACTGAATATGGATTTGGAAATAAGAACCGTACATGGAACAGAAAGAATCTTCTTAATATTTGG
>CAZWWF010000083.1:0-6390 GCA_964636805.1 uncultured Zetaproteobacteria bacterium | reverse complement strand
AACAGCCTTGTTTACAGCCCCCAAATCAGTGATATCAAGCCCATCCCGATCCACTGCTTTAACTGTCCAGCCAAACGCTCTGGACTGGCGCGTCAGCTCTGTCCCGACTTGACCATCACAGCCTGTAATCAATAACCTCATCATGAATACCTGGGCAGTTTTTGCTCGTGAATCGAGGACAGCAAGGGACTCAATCGATCTTTATCCGAAAGCGACAAGCCCTTTTCCATTGGCCATTGAATACCGATTTCAGGATCATTCCACAACACATGCCCCTCATCTTCGGGATGATAAAGGTCGGTACATTTGTAAATAAAATCAGCAACATCCGAAAGCACACAAAAACCATGTGCAAACCCGGCAGGAATCCATAGTTGGCGATGATTATCTTCCGACAACTCATAGCCAACCCACTGACCAAATGTCGGCGAACCCACACGGATATCCACAGCCACATCGAACACTGCGCCGGTAGCGACCTGCACCAGCTTGCCCTGTGGATGGCTCAGCTGAAAATGCAAGCCCCGAAGCACCCCTTTGCGGGAACGAGAATGGTTATCCTGCACAAACGTCACATCAGGGAAACCTGCACCGATATAACGTTCGCGATTCCATGTTTCGAGGAAAAAGCCGCGGCTGTCTCCGTATACATCCGGCTCAATCAGCAGCACTTCCGGAATAGCTGTTTCAATCAGCTTCACCTATTTACCTTCCTTCAAGCGGGCCAGCAGATACTGGCCATAACCATTTTTCTCAAGAGCTCGCGCCAGTTCCAGCAACTGGCGGTCATCAATATAATCCATTTCCCAGGCAATCTCTTCCGGGCAGGCGATTTTAAGGCCCTGGCGCTTTTCAATCACTTCCACATAACGGGACGCATCCATCAGCGATTCATGGGTACCGGTATCCAGCCAGGCTGCACCACGGCCAAGTTTTTCAACATGCAAATCACCCGTTGTCAAATACGCCCGGTTCACATCAGTGATTTCAAATTCACCGCGTTCAGAAGGCTTGACGTTCGAGGCAATATCAACCACCCGGTTATCATAAAAATAAAGGCCGGTAACTGCAAAGTTGGATTTGGGACATGCCGGCTTTTCTTCAATAGAAACCGCCAGACCATCAGCACAGAATTCAACCACGCCATAACGTTCCGGATCATGTACCCGGTATGCAAACACGGTCGCTCCGGATGGCCGGGCAACAGCTCTTTTCAATTGCCCGACCATACCGTGACCATAAAAGATATTGTCGCCAAGAATCAGGGCACAGGAATCCTCTCCGATAAAATCCCGTCCGATGGTAAATGCCTGCGCCAGACCTTTGGGCTCCGCTTGCTCAGCATACTCAAGCTCAACACCCCATTGCGAACCATCTCCCAATAAATGCTGGAAATGAGGCAAATCATGCGGTGTGGAGATGACAAGAACCTCACGGATGCCGGATAACATCAGGGTGGAGAGCGGATAATAGACCATCGGTTTGTCATATACCGGCATCAACTGTTTGCTCACAGCCAGGGTCAGCGGGTGCAGTCGCGTGCCGGAACCACCGGCCAGAATAATCCCTTTCATTTCAACACCTTTTTAATAAATTGTTAGTGCATAGGGGGGGCTTGTTCAGTATTTCCTGCCTGCAAGGCAATCTGTCTTGCAGATGATGGCACAAAAACTCATGTCTGCGGTCTCGGCCATGTTATAAAACAAAAAACAAGCCCCCGGGCCGGAACCATCCTAAGCTTTGTGAGCAATCCATGTTCTATCACTTTGTAAAACTCCATCCATGGGCGCGTTGACAACCAGACAAGAGACCATCAAATGCGGACGAATAATAACGAAAAACATATTTAATGTCTCGCTCCACATTCATAATAAATCAACCGGAATCTGATAAGCCGGATGATAGCACTTTCATGCCCCTGACAATTGCGCCATGATTCATCGATGAATCGTCCAGCCATTGCACACATCCATCCTGAACACCTGCGTCATAACTACAGGATTCTCAGACAGCATGCCGGGAATGCAAATATCATGGCAATCGTCAAAGCCAATGCCTATGGACACGGCATTGAACTTGTCGCTCCGGTACTGTTCGATGAAGGCTGCCGTCATTTCGGGGTAACCGATGCCACCGAAGGACGTCAACTGCGCCACCTTCTCAAAACCGAAAAAGCTGAAATCACGGTGTTATCCGGCATTTTTGACCAGCAAGATGCCGAACTGGCTGTCATCAACCGGCTCACGCCAACAATCACCGAAACGGAACAACTGGCCCTGTTGCATGACGCGAATTTTCGCGGCCGGGTCTGGATCAAGGTCGATACCGGCATGAACAGGCTGGGTGCAAGCGATGTAAAAAAACTGATCAGACAGTGCCGGCAAACCGGCATCCATATCTGCGGTATGATATCACATCTGGCCTGTGCCGATATACCGGAACATCCGCTTAACAAACAACAGGCCCATGCGTTTACAATATTGCGAAGGGAGGTCGCGCCAGACCTGCCAGCCTCCCTGCTCAACAGCGCCGGCATGGTCAGCATGCCTGAATATTGCCTGAATATGGTCCGCCCCGGCATCGCATTGTACGGATCCGAACCGCTTGCCGACCAACCCCTTGGGCTGAAGCCTGTCATGCAGCTGACCGGAGGCGTCATGCAAATACGTGAAATTCCAGCCGGAGCTCAGATCTCCTACGGCGCAACATACACCGCTGACAGAACCATGCGCATTGCCGTAGTTAGCATGGGATACGCTGACGGCTTGCCCCGAAGATTAAGCAATCGGGGCTATGCTTTTTTCGCCGGGCAGAAACTCAACATCGTCGGACGCGTCTGTATGGACTATACTATGCTTGATGTAACAGATGTAGAGGTCAAGTCGGGGGATATCGTGGAATTCTGGGGAACCCATATACTGGCCAATGATGTGGCCCGATCAATAGATACGATCAGCTATTCGCTGTTCACCGGCATAGGTACGCGCGTTCGGCGTATCGCGGAGTATTCCGGCTGATGTATTTCCTGCAGGCAATCGGAGCAACCGCTGAGCGACTGGCCTATGCGATTGGCCTTTACCCGCTGCTGATGGGCAAGGTTCTCGGACGCCTGCACAAACCACCCTGGTTTTTCCCGCTGATTATCCGGCAATGTGAAATGGTTGGTGTGCAGTCGTTACCTGTCGTGCTGCTGACTGCAGTGTTTACCGGCATGGTGCTTGCCCTGCAATCCTGGGTCGCATTCCACCGTTTCGGTGCCGAAAGTATGATTGCCACCGTCGTATCCCTGTCCATGCTGCGTGAATTGGGACCCGTGCTGGTTGGATTGATGGTGGCCGGTCGGGTCGGGGCATCCTTTGCAGCAGAGTTGGGAACCATGCGCGTATCCGAACAGATCGATGCACTGTGGACACTGTCCACCGATCCGGTACGTTATCTGGTCATACCCCGCATGCTTGCGGCCATGCTGATGATGCCGCTACTGGTCATGCTGGCGGATGCCATTGGTATGCTCGGTGGCTATGTAATCAGTGTCAACGCGCTGGATCAGAACCCGCACACCTATATCAAACATTCCTATGACTACCTGGAACTGATCGACCTCTACTCCGGCCTGTTTAAAGCCATGGTGTTCGGCGCCATCATCGGACTGGTCAGTTGTGCCGAAGGCTATTATTGTGACGGCGGTGCTGCCGGTGTTGGCAAAGCCACAACACGCGCTGTCGTGGTCAGCGCCATGACCATTCTGATTGCCGACTACATACTCACGGCATGGATTTTCAAATGAGCATCTTTCCTGAATCCGATCGTATGGGTATGCCCACATGAATCCAGCCAGTAAAATAAGCCTGCGGGGTGTGCATAAATCCTTCAAGGGACGCAAGGTACTGGACGATATCAGCCTGGATATCCTACCCGGTGAATCCCATATCATCATCGGACTGTCAGGAGCCGGAAAAAGCGTCCTGCTCAAATGCATTCTAGGCCTGATACGCCCGGATAGCGGCAGCATCCTGATTAATGGGGAGGACTGGTTCAGTTTGCCGATTGAAGATAAACTGAAGCGCATGGCCTGTGTGGGTGTCCTGTTTCAGGGTTCTGCCCTGTTCGACTCCATGCCGGTATGGGAAAATGTCGCCTTCGTACTACGCCGTCAGGGTATGAGCAAGCCGGAAGCACGAGACCGGGCTGACGAAGTGCTGGACTGGGTAGGGCTGCCGGGCATCTGCGATATCATGCCGGCAGAGCTCTCCGGAGGCATGAAAAAACGGGTGGGTATGGCTCGCGCCATCTGTCACAGGCCGGAAATCATTTTCTATGATGAACCGCTGACAGGACTCGACCCGGTAATGTCCGATGTCATCACCACCTTGATGAAACGACTACATGAGCGTATGAATGTCACTTCACTCACGATCGCCCACAGCATGAAACTGGTGCGCGAATTCAGTGATCGGGTCAGTATGCTCTATGAGGGCAGGATTTATCAGCAAATGTCCTGTGATGAAATCGACACAAGTCAGGACCCGGTATTCAGGCAATTTATCGAAGGCCGGGCAGATGGTCCGATTCATCTGGGCAATGGCAGGGAGGTAGCATGAACGCACAAGCACGACTGGGGGCATTTGTTCTAATCGCATTTGTCATATTTGCCCTGTTCAGCAGCAAAATCGGCGGCTTCCAGTGGACTGAGCCGGAAGGCTCCAGCATTGATGTGATGTTCACGGACGCCTCGGGCATTTCCATACAAACGCCTGTTCTGATGGCCGGCGTACAGATTGGTGATGTCGCATCGATCCGTCTGAAGGACAACCAGGCTCTGGTCACACTGCACATTCAACCGGACATCCATTTGCCCGCCTCTACTCGAGCCCATATTGCCGGCGGCGGGCTGGTCGGTGAAAAATACATTGCCCTGCATGCCACCCCAGGTGACAAACAACCACTGGCCGAAGCAGTCATTCCATCTTCATCAGGCGGTGATTTTCGTGACATGATCAACCGTGCCGCAGGACTGACAGATGATGCCAGCCGCTTTTTCAGCAAGGCGGAACGTATTACCGACACAGTCGGTACCATGATTGATGAGAATCGTGCCGATATCCGTGCCACAACACGCGGCATGGCACGTTTAATTGAGGAAAACCGCCCCGATATCCGCGACACCACACGCGGTATTTCCAGCATGATCAAAGATAATCGCAAGCATGTGGATCAGTTGATGCATGCGCTGCCCAAAGCCGCTGATGCAGGTCAGAAGTTTTTCAGCGAGGGTGCCAATGCGGTGCATGATTTGCGCGAATTGATTCGCGACAATCGTGAAAACCTGTACAGAACTCTGTTCGAGCTGCGCCTGGCAGCGGAAAACCTTGAGGCATTCAGCGACGATATTCGCCGCAATCCCTGGAAACTGATGAAGGAAAAACCGGAGATCAAAGCCGACCGGCGCGCCAGACAACGACGCATGGAAGAAATGCTGATGACCACCGGCAGGATGGGCATTGCACCAGCGCACAAATAAGCCTCAGCTCTGCCTGAGCATCGCAGCCAGTATATTTCTGATGGCAGCAATATGGCCGGCGGACTGTATGGGCAGATCAGATTTCCAGAAAGCACAGCAACTGATTGAACAAGGTAAAATCCCTGAAGCCAGAAGAGCATTGCAGTCCGAATTGAAAATAAACCCCCGCAATATCGAAGCACGTTACGACCTTGCCGTATTGCTGGAAGAAAGCGGACACCATGCCGATGCGCAATCCCTATATGAGAAAAACCTGAGATTTTCCTGGCACTTGCCCAGTCTGATTAATCTGGCGGCCATGCTTGAGCGGCAGGGTCATGTAGAGAAAGCATATCAATGGCTGGAAAAAGCGACAAAAAAATTTCGGCATGAAGCCGCGCCATGGTATTTACTGGCCGCCATATCCGAAAAAACGGGGCATATCTCAAAAGCCACGACTCAACACAAAAAATCAATTAAGGCTGATCCACTGAACGGATTTGCATGGCTACATTTTGCTGCTTTCCAATCCCGGCACAAACTTGCAGACAAAGGCATTAAGTATGCGAAGAAGGCAATGCGGCTATTATCGGATTGTGCACCCTGCTGGCGCAGTTACGGCGACATCATGCAACAAACCGGTCATAACAATGAAGCACTTGCCGCCTATCAGCGCAGCCTTGCCATCCGGCCTGACAACCAAACCCGGCAGCAACTGATCATCACACTTCGTCATCTGGGTCAGACAGAACGAGCTGAGCGCATGCAACAGGCTCTTGATGCCTGGCATAAATACGAAAATCAACAATAAAAAAAGCCCCCGATGGAAACATCGGGGGCTTTCGCATGTGGCGGAGCGGACGGGACTCGAACCCGCGACCTCCGGCGTG
>CAZWWF010000082.1:0-6429 GCA_964636805.1 uncultured Zetaproteobacteria bacterium | reverse complement strand
ATAAATACCGGGAATATCCGCCTCTCCTTCTGAGATGATCGGAAAAGCCAGTTTTTCAACTGGCTGACAGAACTGTGCATCGACACCCGGCTTGTTGCCTCTGGCATCAACCCTGTACCACCCGAATTCCTCCAGATACACAGCATTGAGTCCATGCAGACAAAATGGCGGTTTGTCATCACTGATGGTTAACCGCTGGTAACACAACCCTGCCGGAATGCCATTTGCTCTGAGTAGGGCCGCCAACAGATGACTCTTGGCGTAGCAATAGCCAGTTCCATGTTTTAATACATCGGAAGCAGCACACGTCACCGGATTGCGTTGGAAGTCCCAGCTATGCTTGATCTCATCCCGCACAAATTCAAAACAGGCTTTGGCGGTATCCAGTTCGTTTCCGGCCGCAAGCATACCCGCCTGCCGAATAATGGATGCCTGTTCCCAGTCAATGAATTCGCTCGATTCAAGATATAGTTTCACAACTGTCCTCCATGCCTGTTATTTCAGCGAACACATGATCAAGCAAATCCAGCATGGCCTCAATTTCCTGCTGCTGCACGTTCAGTGCGGGCACAAACCGAAGGGTGTGTGGCCTGGGCGCATTGATGATAGCTCCGGCATCCAGCATCCGGTTCATGATATCCGCAGCCGATCGCGTGCCTGTGTCCAAAGCAATCAACAAACCCTGGCCTCTCACCTCTCCCAGACCATAAACATCGGACAGATTTTTCAACCCGCTCATAAGCAGTTTACCCATCGCATTCACATGCTGGAAAAAACCAGAAGCGAGCTGAGCTTCCAGCACGGCGTGACCAACAGCCGTAACCAGCGGGTTACCGTTGAATGTGCCTCCCTGATCGCCTGCCTCGAAACAGGCAAGCTCTTGTTTAATCATCATTGCACCAATGGGGATTCCACCGCCAAGGCCTTTACCGAGCGTCATCATATCTGGTTGCACACCACTCTGCTCATAGGCGAACAGAGATCCCGTCCGTCCCATGCCGGTTTGCACTTCATCGAATATCAGCAGCAAACCATGCTTATCAGCCAACCGCCTCAGATCGTGGAGATATACCTGCGTAGCGGGATGTACGCCCGATTCGCCTTGCACCGGTTCCAGCATAATAGCCACGGTATTGGCGTTAATCGCTTGCTCAACTGCGCAAGTATTGTTTTGAGGAACCTTAATGAACCCCGGCACTTTCGGTGCATAGAGTTCTTCCCACTCCTGTTTACCCGATGCACTCATCGTCGCCAAAGTCCTGCCATGAAAGCCATGCACCAGCGTGATGATCTCAAATGCCCCCTGTTTAAATTTACTGCCCCATTTCCGAGCAAGCTTGATTGCACCCTCATTGGCCTCTGCTCCGCTATTGGTAAAAAACACCTGATCGAAACAGCTATGCTCGGTCAATGCATCAGCCAGCCGAACCATCGGCTCATTAAAAAATCCGGGGCCTGCGTGGATCAGACTTGAAGCCTGCTTACTCACAGCATTGCTGATCACGTCTGGGCAATGGCCGAGACAATTCACTGCCCACCCCTGCACAAAATCCAGGTAGGCATTGCCATGATCATCCCACAACCATGATCCCTTGCCTTTGACAAAACAGATGTCCGGACGGCTGGCCACGGCCATCACAGACGGGTATGGGTTGTTGTAATTTTTCATTATCTTCTCCATTGGCTTGATGATTGAATTTCGGACATAAAAAAAGGGTCACAGACATCGTCTGCGACCCTTGAGTAGTTCAGGTTGATACGGCTTTACATAGCCCGATCAATATTCCTCATAGCACAGACAAACAACTGTCGTGAACGTCGCACAGCGACGCGGCTACGGTTCTTGCGAACATGCACGTTGTTTGCCTGATTCAATTTCATGCGGCAATGATTCGAGTCTGATCGGCTGGAGTCAAGACTCAATTCAAAATCAGGTAGGTCTTGAAAGTTGAATGGCCGTTCATGGCCGCTTTAAGCCAGTCAGCAAGGGGCCTGTCACAGGAGTCGCTTTCATCCCTGAGCGAGTGAGCGGTTAGCAGCGACATCGAGTTCATCCCGTTGCAAAATCCGCAATGGTTTCCAGCTGCAAGTGGTCCCCCTCATCTTTGCCGTGGTAAATGGTGCGAATGATGCCGTTCTCATCGACAAGGATGGATAACGGCATCGTTAAAGCTCGGCTTGATACTTCATGTGGCCAGTATCCTTGAAGCATGGCCTTCAAAGCTGTGGGAAACCGAAAGACAATGCCTTTGAGGAACCCGGAAACGGATTTCCTGACCCCAAATAGCTCATAGTATTTACGTTTCTCATCCGCAAGAATCGGAAACTTCCGGACATGCTTGTCTGCATGTTTTTTCAAATGCTCTATTTCTGATTCAAATATGGCAACGATTTCAAACGCATCCCCGAAGTCCTCTTTGGCTCGAATCAACTGGGAAATCCGAAGATTGCAAAACGGGCAGCTTGCAAAGCGGAAGAATGTCACCAAATACCTTTGGCCTTTGAGGGATTGCGTATCGAATGTGCCGCCATCGACGGCAGGTAATCGGATGCGTGGCATGGCGTCGCCGACTTTCATCTGGTTCTCCTTGTGTGATGCATAAGGTTTGTATTGGCAGGGAATGCCCCATCGTTCAGGGGTGATGGGGCATTCGGTCAATCGGATTGGCTTATCTACTCAGCCAGGTTCTGCATCACGATATGTTCGGCAAAATCCTTATAGACCAGTTCAAACTGTTTGGCCATATCATCGGGGAATAAGTGAAACGCCCCTGCCTCCAGGGCTTCAACAATCCCTTCGGCAATGATTTCCGGCGAAGTAGCGCCTTCGTCGAATCCCGCTTCGGCAGCCATATCCGTCATTACAGGTCCGGGGTGGACGCTGAGTACAGCAATGCCCTTTTCTTTCCACTGCCAATAGAGCCCTTGCGTCAGCGAATATGAAGCGGCTTTCGAAGCGGAATAGGTGGAGAGGGGCAGGAAGTTTTTTAGCGAGCCCACGGAATTAAGCTGCACAAATGCACCTTTGTTTCTTTCCAATGTATCCGCAAAGGCGTTTGCCATTCTCAGCAGGCCAAACACGTTCACATCCAGCTCTTTTGCCAGAGCCTGCTCTGCCAGATCAGAAACCGGCAGCGATGGCACCAGCACACCTGCATTGTTGACGATGATTTCAACATCCCCGGTCGCTTCCGCCAGCCTCTTGATCGAATCCGCATCGGATAGGTCGGCCTGAATCGTCGCTACCTTGCTGCCATACTTCGTTTCCAGCTCCCGGGTGGATGCCGGATTGCGCACCGCCAGATATACTTTCCCGGCGCCTCTGGCGAGGAAGGTTTCGACAATGGCTTTACCGATTCCGCGATTCGCGCCGGTGACCAGCGCCACTTTGTTTTTCATTGCAATACCCATCATATATCTCCTTATGACTTGTTGTTTTTGAGTATTTTCAACGACGCAAGGACATCCGCCGGTTCCGTGCGGATCGTGTAATCCGCATTCACGCCTGCCAACACAATCGTGCCATCTGTATCGACGACAAAGGTGGCGGCCAGCGGCAAATCGTATTGCCCTTCTCCATTATGTTTTTCCAGATCAATCCCGAAACCCTTATAGATCGAACGAATAGCTTCGGAGACGGTGAACACAATGCCGATCTCACGGCCATAATCGGAGTTGCGATCCGTCAGCACTTCAAATGCCAGTTCGTTGCGTTCAGCTGTTGTAAGCGATTCATCCGGCAGCTCCGGGGTAATGGCCACCAGTGTGGCTCCGTTTGCTTTGATCTCAGGCAGGATGGTCTGATGAGCCCGCAATTCGAGATTGCAATACGGGCACCATCCGCCCCGGTAGAAACTGATGACGACCGGCCCCTGTTTGCGCAACTCTGCCAGCGACACGACTTCGCCCTTATGGTTTGGCAGAGAAAAGTCTTTCAGACGGTCTCCCGCCTGCGGCGCAGCTTCGATGATGCCTGATTTCGCCAGTGCATCCAGATCGCCCAATAGCGTTGCTTTTACATCGTCCGAAATTCGCGAGAGATTTTCATTTTTCAGCTTCGATAATTGTTCCTGAAGGCCCATGATAACTGTCTCCTGTCATAGAAATATTATGTTGAACGATCATTCAACATGGCGAAACGATATTGCTCCAGGGATTCGTGTCAACAGTTTCTTTGAATGATCGTTCAAAATTGTTGATATAGAAAGCTATCCGAAGCAGAATTGGCGCAATCAAACGAGGTGTTTCTATGGCCAAGGCTCAATTTGACAGGGATGATGTGCTGGACAAGGCGACCAACTTGTTTTGGCAGCATGGCTTCAGCGCAACCTCGATGCAGCAGATTGTCAAAGCCACCGGCCTGAAACCAGGTTCGATCTATCTTGCCTTCGGCAACAAAGAGGGGTTGTTTAAAGAGGCGCTGGAGCGCTACGCAGAAAAGGGACACGCCCATATTCGCGAAACCCTCGACCATGCACCGGGCATTGGCGAGGGGATATGCAGCATTCTTGAACGCTATATTGAGCAGTCCGCTCAAAAGGAGTACTGCAGCTGTTTTGTTGTCAAGACCATGCTGGAACTGGCAGCCGGAGGGCATCCATTATATCAGCTTGCATCCGAAAAACTCAGTGCCACCGAAGCACTGTATCGAAGCTATCTGGAACAGGCATACGATCCGCAGTTTAGTCAAGAGCGCGCCGCCAGCCTGATGATCCACATCTTCGGCATCCGGGTTTACGGCTATCTTCCCGACTCTGCCACGCGCATTCGCCAGGGTCTGCGCGCAGGATTGCCGTGGTTACCATGGGATGAAACTAACTGATATGACCCTTTACGATATGGTTAACACCCCAGTCGCGCAGGGCGTGAATGATCGGTGCCAGTGTTCTGCCGTAATCCGTCATTGAATATTCCACCTTGGGCGGCACTACTGGGTAAACCTTGCGGCTGATCAGTTGATCTGCTTCCAGTTCGCGTAGCTGTTTTGTCAGCATGCGCTGGGTGATGCCAGGCATGAGTCGTTTAAGTTCATTAAAGCGCATCGTCTTCTCCAGCAGGTGATAGAGGATGATGCTTTTCCACTTGCCGCCGATCACATTCAGTGCCGCTTCAACTGGGCAACCCTCGTTACAATCATAACGTTCGTGTGCCATTTTTTCTCCTTTAGTATACTTTTTGATGCTACGATACAAAATAGTGCGTACTTACAAAAGTTAAATGTAGTGCGCATCATTGCGTCATCTGGGCTGGAATGCAACGGATAACACAAACTCTGGAAACGAGGAGACCGCAATGAAAACGATGATGATTCACACCTACGGCGAAGATGCGAAATTTAAAAGGGTAGAAATAGACAAACCAAAACTTCACGCTGGTCATCTGCTGATTCGGATCGCGGCATCCAGCGTCAATACGGTGGATACGATGATCCGAAGGATGGGCAAGGCGTTGCCTCTTTCCCCCGACACACCCGCCATTCTGGGCATGGACTTTGCTGGTACGGTTGAAGCAGTTGGTGATGGCGTAACGGCTTATGCGGTTGGCGATGAGGTTTATGGTTGCGCGGGTGGACTGGCGGATTTACCTGGCACGCTGGCTGAATATATCGCAGCCGACAGCCGACTGGTCGCGCACAAGCCCAAGAATTTGTCGATGCGCGAAGCAGCAGCGTTGCCGTTGGTCGGCATTACCGCTTGGGAGGGCTTAATGCGTGCGGGCATCCAACAGGGGCAAAAGGTGCTGGTGCATGGCGGCTCTGGCGGTGTCGGTCATGTAGCTTTGCAACTGGCAAAATATTTTGGTGCGGATGTATATTCGACAGGCGGTGGAGAAAGGCAGGTAGCACTTATCGAACACCTGGGCGCGACAGCGATCAACTACAAGACCGAAAGTGTTGAAGATTATGTTGCCACATACACCGATGGTACTGGCTTTGACTTGGTGTTCGATTCGGTTGGCGGAGCGAATATGCTCAATTCGTTCAATGCGGCAGCACTCAACGCGCACGTCACGACCACCGTCGCCATGTGTGAAATTGACCTCAGTGTCGCGCACTTCAAAGGCTTGTCGCTGCATGTGGTGTTTATGCTGATTCCCATGCTGTACGACCACAAACGCGAAGCCCATGCAAATATTTTGCATGATTTAGCGAAGGTAGTGGAAGCTGGTCATGTAAAACCAGTGCTGGATGAACAATACTTTTCTCTAGAACAAGTTGGGGAAGCATATGCACGGCTGGAAAGCGGCAAGGCAATGGGCAAGGTAGTGATTGAACACTAAGCGATTATGCAGCGGTCTCGTGATATACATGGATCGCTGAAAAAGCGATAGCCCTGCGTCAGCGTAGGGCTATCAAAGTCATGTTTCGCTTGATTAAATATGCAATCTTACGCCGATTCTCTGGATTGCGGATCAAGTCCGCAATGACGT
>CAZWWF010000081.1:0-6442 GCA_964636805.1 uncultured Zetaproteobacteria bacterium | reverse complement strand
CGCCCAAAGATAACAGCACCATATGCCTGCCTTTGAACAGATAGTGGAAACAACTGCGTTCCGGGTTCTCCAGCCTGAAGCAGTTCTCATCCCCTGGGTCGCTATCACCATGCTGTTGCATCACTGCGTTCAATTCGTCATCGGTAGCAAAAAACAGTTGGGTATCGGCCTGACTATCATGCCAGCTATCAGATTCCAGCCGGTGTATGGAGACATACTCCGCCCCGGCGGAAAACAGCCAGGCCTTCAACCAGCCGGTCGAGATACCGGCAAGCATCAGATTGTTGAATCCCTGTTCGGAGATAAACCACTGTGCCAGTTTCATCATGGATACAACCTGTTCATCCACATCATTTCACATGCCTGCAATCAGGGCGCCGGTAATCACTGCCGCTGCCCCTATCAGGCCGGCAACCATGTCATCAGCCATAATAGACCACCAGGCAGGGCCCGCTGTTTCGGATAATGATACAGGCCATGGTTTGAAAATATCAAACAGGCGGAATGCCACAAATGCGATGACAAATGCCAGCCAGCCATCTCCGATGACATAAACAATCAGCGCCAGGCAGAACCACTGTCCAGCCCATTCATCAATCACAATCCAGCCCGGATCTTTCTCCGGCATGGCTGGCAATATCACAGCACAAACCCGGCAGCCAATCAGCAGCACAACAATACTGGCCACCAACAAGCCGGTTGCATGGAATCCGTCGAGGATAAACCAGGCTGGCAACAGCGATGCCAGTGAGCCCCAGGTTCCGGGGGCTTTGGGCAGCCAGCCGCTACCCAGACCCGCTGCCAGCCAGTAATTAAAATTCCGCGATTCAGGCAAAGTGATCAAAGCCTGTTTTCTGCACATCTGTTTTTTCACCACGCAACAATAAACGCACTCCTTCTCCTGTTCGGCAACGACCGATGCGAACAGCCGGAACATCGGGCAGCTGAATGTCCGCCGGGGCGGTAAACAGCAAGGCATAATCTTCGCCGCCATGTGCAATCAGCTGTAATGCCGATTGCTCACCGACGACCTGACATAATATACCCCAGTCCGGTAAATTACTCACTTCGATATCCATACCAATGCCGGAAGCTGCAGCGATATGACCGGCATCCTGTAACAGGCCGTCACTGACATCGATACAGCAGGACACTCCTGCTTTCCTCACAACAACACCCGCTTCCAGTTGCGGCACAATTACTTCGAAACAGGCTAAAAAAACACCATCTTTCTGACCACTTATCCATTGCTGCAGACCCAATGCATGAACTCCAACCCGACCAACCAGCCAGATATCATCATCACTGACAGCCGCATCCCGCTGCATCGCCCTGCCCTGTGGCAATTGCCCGGATACGGTTACACTCAAAGCATTGGTGGCAGAGCGGCAGGTATCACCGCCAGCCAGTTCAACATCATAACGTTTTAGCGCACGGGTTGAGCCAGCCCCCAGAGTTTCAACAGCATGGCTGTTTTCCGCCATCACATTCAGCCATGCACAAACCGGTTCTGCTCCCATGGCGGCCAGATCAGACAAGGCAGCACAAACGGCCCTGTCGGCGGCTTTATCAAGCGGAAAATCATCGGGCCAGTGAATAGCCTGTACGCTCGAATCAGTACTGACCACCAGTTCCATGCCAGCCTGCGGTTGATGGATGGAGGCATCATCGCCGATACCCAGCCGGGTAAAGGGATTATGACTGCCACCGGCATTTCTGAACAAACGGTTGATCAGTGTGAATTCGCCTTCGCTCATAAGTGTTCCATGATAGACTTTTTGATGGAGGCATGGAAAAAGCCATCGTGTTTTGTATCGGGAAACAGGTGCTGCATGCCGATCACACCATCGATACCATCCAGTACCAGCTCATTCTCCTGCGGGTGAATTGAGCAAACCGCATATGTCATACAACCACCTGCTTTCAGCACCCGCAACGACTCTGCAATCATGCTCCGCTGGATACAGGCCAGTTTATCGATATCCCCCCCATCATGCAGGAATTTCGCATCGGGATGGCGACGCAGGATACCGGAAGCCGAACAGGGTGCATCCAGAAAAATGGCATCGGCAGATACATCCGGAAAGGGTAGCCGCATGGCATCGGCATGGACTACAGTCACATTGTTGCATTGCAAACGGAACAGGTTTTCCCTCAAACGAGGAATACGTCCGGCATTCAATTCCACGGCAATAATCCGGGCCTCAGGGAACCGGTGGGCAAGCATGACGGTTTTACCACCGGGAGCCGCACACAGGTCTAGAATGCAACCGGATGGGTTGGATATGTTCAAGCTCATCACAGCAGCCTGTGCAGCCTGATCGATGACTGTAAAGGCTCCCGTATCAAAACCCGGCAGCGAAGTGACATTCGTACCGGATGGTAACAGTACAGCATAATCGGATAACGCCCCTGCTTCCACCTCAATGCCCATACTATGCACCAGATTCAACCATCCATCCCGATCCACAAATACCGCCAGACAAAGTGGCGGAGACGATTTGAATGCATCGCAAAACCGCAACACTGTATCCGCACCAAACGCATCACGCCAACGGGCATACATCCATTTGGGCAATTCAACCCGTTGATTGGGTTTGAGTTTCAGCGGTGATTCACTGTCTGCAACACGGCGCAAAATAGCATTCACAAACCCTGATGCCTTGGGGTGCAATTGCCGAATAGCAGCCACGGTTTCCGAAACAGCTGCATGGGCCGGTATACGCATATGGCGCAACTGGTAAGTACCCAGCAATAACGCTGCCTCGCTTGTTTCGTCAGGTTTCGTTTTGCAGAAGCGCGAAAAATCAGCTTCCAGAGAATAACGGCGGCGCATCACACCATAGACGAGTTCATGTAACAGCCTGCGGTCACGCGGTTGGAAATATGTCCCGGATCGCTCCAGCGCCAAGTCGGCTTTGAGAGATGTATGGAAAACTTTTCTCAGGCATTCAATTGCCGCCTTACGTATCAACATAATCAATGCAGATTATGACCAGCCATGGTGAAGAGCAAGTTTATTCAGAGCTGTGAATTACCAACGCCTTCTCATACAACAAATAATCATTCCGTTCGGCGCGTTCAAGTGCATGACGGATATGTGTCATCGGAATTTCTGTCAGCCCGCCATCAAGCAAACTTTTATAGGTTCCTTTATAAAAATAATCGGGAACCACCGTCACGCTATATCGAACAATGGTTGTTTTCTCAGGAAGCGGGTCGGCTATAAACTCACGGTGCTCACCGGGCATCAGACGTGTATCCCGTATTTCTTTCCAGCCATCATCGTATGTCACTTCCCGGATAATTTCCCATTGCCAGTTGCGCAATACCTTGCCGCCTGCATCCATGGCCGATGCCAGCACAATAATTTTTGGTGTTACATAAGTCGGAAAAGCATGGCCGATCCATGTCGATGTCATGCTGAACACGGCACTGTTTTTGCTCTGTGACAGTTTGAATGTTAAACCTTTTCTGACCATATCAGGATCATGAATACCGCGGAATTCATGTCTTCGCTCCGGCATATGGCACTTCTGGCAGGTTATTCCACGCTTCAGGAAAGCACTTCGTTTCCACTCAGTTATGGTATTTTCCAAAGGTTTACCATTAATTGCCATGGAGGCCGGAAACTGATGACACGCGGCACAAAATTGTGATTGTTCAAATGTCCGGGTAGCGGTAAAGCCGCCATGCACCGGTGTATTCTGATGACCGACTGCAGCACTACTTTTCGGTGGTGGACCGAAGCGTTGCCAGCCGCGCACATGACAGACCGCACAACTGACGCCGGTGTGTCTGAGCGGTAGCGCTTTGCTGTCAATATCGGCTTGACGATCGAAACCTTCCGGATGCGATAACTTCAGGGAAAGCGACCGATTCATATCAGCGGTATCGCTGTAGCGCTGTTCCTTAAGCGGTGCATGACAAACCAGACAGCTATTGCCTTCATCCACACCCATGCCGGGAAATTGTCCAATCATGCCCGGTGAGTAGGCATGTGCATGCAGGCTGTTCTTCCAGGCATTAAACTGCTCGCTATGACACTGAGCACAGGCTTCAGGGCGTAAATCGGTTTCCAGTACCGACCAGTCATGCGGAACTTTCCCCTGTGTTGCCTGCGGGTTATCCCAGTATCCGGTCGGAAGACCGGGATCAACAGCGGCTGCAGTCAGTGTGAATCCGATAACGATCATGCCAGCTGCTACCCAAATTTGCCGCTTCAGCCGTGTGTTCATTGACACCTCACCATGTTGAAATGCTCCATCAAAAAAGGCGACCCGTCCATGGGCCGCCCGTTCATTGCCTGAGCAACAAAACTACTTATTTGCGATGATCCTTTCTGTACTGCATTCGGTAAGTACGATAATAAGCGGCCATCGCAGTCAATTCTTTCGAATCCTTATCGAACGCTTTACCCTTCATCGGATTGAGCATGCAATAATTGATCATCTGATCGAGTGATACGACATCTCCAACCATTTTCACGAAATGCGGAAAGTTCTGATTACGCTCCAGGTGCAACAGTTCGTAACCATCATGGCAAGATATACAGGCGACTCCGGATGTCCCCAGGTTTTCGTCATTCCAGAGTTTCTTGCCGTAGGCAGCAGCCTGTTGAAAGTTGTCAAATGCATGTGGCCGAATCGACTGATTTCCCGGCGTACCCCACTGCCCTTTCACGGGTTTCATTGAACAAGGATTACATGGGTTTGCTATTTTTTTCATGTTACATGGGTTAATCTTTTTCTTCATGGAACATGGATTACACGGATTCATCTTGTATTTCATAGCACAGGGGTTACATGGGTTCATGCTATTGCCGGCAAATGCCGGTGCGGACGATAATCCCATAGCCAGTAAAATTGCCACCGCCAGCATAGTGGTTTGTTTCATAAACATTCTCCTCATTCCCGTGACGGGTTATTGAGGGAGATAGGTCGAAGACTTCTACAGTTCATTACAAGCAAAAAAATGGCCTCGAAGGCAATACCTTCGAGGCCAGGTCGAATTCACAGAGCAATTCAGTCTTTGTGATGTTCTTTCATGGAGCATGGGTTCATCTTATGCTCCATCTTGTCTTTCATGCTACACGGATTCATTTTATGCTCTTCCATGGAACATGGATTATGATCCTTCATATCCTTTTTCATTGCACACGGGTTATGCTCCATGTCACCATTCATTGCACAGGGATTGCATGGGTTTTTAGCATGATCCCCGGCAAATGCCGGTGTGGTTGCCAGACCCATAACGAGCAATATTGCTGCCGCCAAAGTGGTAATTTGTTTCATTTATCGAATCTCCTCTTTCCCAAACTGGGGATAATGAAACCCGTTGGTCAAGCCTTGAGTGATTTCCTTACACACGACAACCAGATCATCCGCAACAAGTTGAACCGGAACCACCGGGTTTTACCGCCTCAATATAAGCAGAAACAACAAAATCTTCCACCCCGCGGCCCGGTGCCCAGTCACGGATAAATTTACGAGACTCATCTTTCGGCACGATACGAACCTGTTCGAAACCGGCTTCCTGCATCATGGTTTCCAGTTCATCAACTAATGATGCCCCAGCCATGCAGCCTGCATGCAGCATCGGATCATTTTTCATTTCCTCCGGCATTTTGGCAGTGGCGACCACATCGGAAATGGCCAGGCGGCCACCAGGCTTCAGCACCCGGAAAGCATCTTTAAACACCAGTTCCTTGTGCGGTGACAGATTGATGACGCAATTGGAAATAATAATATCGGCAGTGTTATCGGCCACCGGCAGGTGTTCGATTTCACCAAGTCGGAATTCGACTTGCGAGAACTTACCCTTCTCGGCATTGGCGCGCGCCTTGGACAGCATGGTCGGCGTCATATCAATGCCGATCACATGACCGGACTCCCCCACTTCGCGAGCTGCCAGAAAAGCATCAAAACCGCCGCCGCTGCCCAGATCAATCACCGTCTCGCCCGGCTTCAGGCTGGCAATGGCGCGCGGATTGCCGCAGCCAAGGCCCATATCCGCACCATCGGGCACGCTGGACAGATCATCTTCGGAATAACCCAGCCGGGTCGAAATTAACGTATTGATCGCTGCATCATCGGACACGCCGCAACAACTGGCCTGCTCTCCGCAACAATCTCCATTATTGCTGGCCTCGGCCACTTCTGCATAAGACTTGCGCACATGCTGACGCACGCTGTCGGCTTTTACACTCATTCTGATTCTCCATATTTTTGTCTGCCACAGATTATCGTCAGCTTTCTCCGGCGCAAGTTCATCACATCAAGTGGTCACCATGTATGGTACGAACTTACAATCAAAACACTATGATGATTCGGTTACTCTGGAGGTGGATTTTATATGCTTACAATGTTTTTAAAATTTCAACGATTCTGTCCGGCTCCACACGTCGTGTATAATCCACATCGACAAAAGCGAATGCAATCAG
>CAZWWF010000080.1:0-6489 GCA_964636805.1 uncultured Zetaproteobacteria bacterium | reverse complement strand
GTTCAATCACACGCTCAACCCATGAGCCCATGGTGGCACATGAAGTTTTACCGGCGCAATCGCCACAGGCGCTGGCACGACGGCCACTGACAACAGCCTCATGCCCTTCCACTGCAATTACTGTGACCTGTTGCTCCATGCGTACTCCTGTATTTTTGATGTCTGATGCATCGGATATCAAGACGAGTCAATTTTAAAAGCCACAGCTTACACTAGCATGTATGATTCATGAATCGTTATCATGTTCGATTTGATGCAGTACATGAACAAGCGGGAATATGATCATATTTGTAAACAACACAGGCTGATATTTTCTTGCTGCGCCAGTTTTATAAATTGATCGGGAGCATCACACCTGGCTGGCTATTGGGCGGATTTATCCATGCCGATCAACTGAAACAGTTCTAGTCTTGATGACGGGTTTTTCATAAACGCACCGGTTAGTTTGGAGGTGGTCGTCCATGAATTGGCTTTATGGATGCCACGGTGACACATGCAGAAATGCTGACACTGGATAATCACGGCCACACCTTTCGGGTCGAGTACTTCGTCAATGGCATTGGCAATCTGCATGGTCAGTTTTTCCTGTACCTGCAGGCGTTTGGCATAACCTTCGACTACACGCGCCAGCTTGGACAGGCCAACAACACGGTCGCGCGGGATATAAGCCACATGCGCCTTGCCTACAAATGGTACCATATGATGTTCGCAATGGCTGTGTACATCGATATCTGAAACCAGCACGACCTCATCATAACCGCAAACCTCTTCAAAGGTTTTGACCAGATGCTCGCGCGGATCCTGGTGGTAACCGGAGAAATGTTCGTGCATGGCCGCGAGTACCCGTGCAGGGGTTTCCTGCAGGCCTTCCCTGCTCACGTCTTCGCCGATATATTCCAGCAGGCCACGCACATGTGCCATGCCTTGGATATTTTTTACATCGTTATGGTCAAAATCTTCAGTCACCACTCACTTCCTTTTCCTGTGATGCGGTGCACCATAGCGCAAATTTTCTCAAGGCAACACCCCCTTGGTGTGTTGGTATATATGGAGAAGCCATGATCACTATCGACTTGTTACGTCACGGTGCGCTAGAAGGTGGAATTAAATACCGCGGCAAGGTTGATGATCCTCTCACGTCCGAGGGTCGGCAAGCTATGGATCGGGTATGGTCACAACTGGCTGCCGAGGTGGATTGTATCATTGCATCACCTTTATGTCGTTGCGCCACGCCGGCCCGGGTGTGGGCACAACAAGCCGGTATTCATTGCATCATTGAATCGAGGTTGGCCGAAATGGGCTACGGCGCATGGGAAGGCAAGACTATTGAAACGATTAAACGGGAATACCCAGGCATGCTGGAACGCTGGCGTGCGGATCCGACGGGCATGCGACCGCCCGGAGGCGAGTCTCCGGAAGAATTGAGACAGCGATTGTATGAGTGGTGGGAAGAAGCACGGGTTTGTTTCGATGGCTATCACATACTGCTGGTGGCGCATTCCGGTAGTCTGCGCATGTTGATTGCCCTGTTGCTGGGGCAGTCCATTGCGTACACTCGCACTATCGATATGCCATATGCTTGCTGGAATCGCATTATTCACATTCAGGGGAAAAGCCGATTGATGGATATAAACAGAGGCTAATTCTGAGTCATGGTCCTGCCGAACACGCGCTGCATCATGTGTTTGATGTCCAGTGCGATGCCGAGGGCGGCTGGGACTGAGAACAGGGTAATCACGGTGGAGAACATCAGGCCCCACGATAATGCCAGTGCCATTGGGGCGACAAAGGGGTCGAAGCCGCCCCAGCCGTAGGCGGTCGGGAGCAGGCCAACCACCGTGGTGATGGCGGTTAGCAACACAGCTCTGAGCCGGCGTTTGCCGCTTTCCATGATGGCTTGTCTCCATGGCACCCCTTCATTGATCAGGCGCTGGATAAACACGGCCATAACCAGCGATGCATTGACAACAACGCCGGTCAGCGCCACAAAACCCATCATGGCCATAAACGAAATCGGAGCGCCGTGCAGGAAAAACCCGACGATGATACCGATGACGCCGAACGGAATAGCCAGCATGACCAGAATCGGGTAGCCGATACGATTGAACTGCACGGCCAGGATGGCGAAAATACCCAGCAAGGCAAACACAAAGCTGAAGATCAGTCCTCGCACCGATTCCTGTGTTTTTTCTTCTTCACCACCCAAGTGTACGCGCACATGAGCGGCATCGGCTCCCAGCCATTCGCTACGGCGCTGCTCGACCAGCGTATTGAGTTGTTTGGAGTTCATATCCGTTTGATTGACTTCGGCTGATACATTGATCACACGTCGTCCATCTTTATGGCGGATACTGCTGGTGCCGGCTCTGTTTTCCAGTTTGGCGATGCGGAATAATGGCACCAGGCCGCCATGCTTGTTGGGTATTTCCAGATTCATCAGGGTATGAATATCACGCTGCGCCTGCTCGGGGTAGCGGATGGTGACATCGATTTCTTCCTTGCCCCGTTTGATGGTCGATACGCGCAGTCCATCAAAGGCGGCACGGATCTGGGTGCTGACGGTGGCCAGATCCACGCCGGCATAAGCCGCCAGTGTACGATTCATGACGATGCGGATTTCAGGGTCACCCGGCTCCAGATCGCTTTCGATGGCGTACACGCCCTTGATGCCGGAAAGCATGCTCATCAGTCGTTTGGCTACAGCGGTCATGCTGGCCTCATCGCCACCGGTGAGTTCCACCTGCAGGGCGCGGCCCACCGGCGGGCCTGACTTCTGCATGGCGAAGCTGATCTTCAGGCCCGGAAATAGCGGCGGGATCTCTTTTTCCAGCCGGTTCATCACCGTATACGCTTTGACTGTGCGTTTTGTGAACGGAATCAGAATAACGCGCTCAAAACCGAAGCGGTCACCGATCTGTTTCAGGGATTCACGCTGATCGGCGCTGTTTTCGCCGGCAATCATGGTGGTCGTTTCCAGCAAGGCCGGGTCAATGCGCTTGCGCACTTCGATATCCAGTTTTTTCAATTGATCCCGCATCGCTTCCAGCGTGGTACCGGTCGGCATGTTGACGCGCAAATAAAATGTTGATTCTGCCCCGGTCGGGAACAGCTGAAATTTCATGGTGGAGGCCAGCATCACGGAGGCCAGCAGGCCACAGATGGTCAGCAGGATTGTTAGGTAGCGCAATTTGACGGCCCTGTTTAAAAGCCAGACATATATATTGGTTATCCAGATGAACAGCAGGCGCTCTTTAGGGTGTTTGTTGGCATTGGCCAGATCGCGAATATGATTGGGCAGGATAAAAATCGCCTCAAACCATGAAAAACCGAGTAGCACGATCACCACCACCGGGATGGAGTATACAAACTTGCCGATAATGCCGTCCATAAACATCAACGGTAAAAAGGCGACAACGGTGGTGAGTACTGTGGCGGTTACCGGCCCGATCAATTCATGCGTGCCCTCAATGGCAGCCTGTTCGGGAGAGAGCCCCTGTTCCATGTGCCAGGTGGCATTTTCACCGATAATGATGGCATCATCGACCATCAGCCCAAGCACCATAATAAAGCCGAACATAACCAGCAGGTTCAAGGTGATGCCGGCCATATACAATACGGCGATGCCCGAGAAGAAAATCACCGGCAGTCCCCAGGCCGTGGTCAGTGCAACAGCGGGGCGCAGAAACAGCAGCAGCAGCGCCAGCACCAGAACTAATCCGATAGCACCGTTATTGGTTAGCACGCCCAGACGTAAGCGGGTGATGGTGGATAAATCATTATAAATGCTGACATGGACATCTTTGCCATAGGTGGCGGGGATAGTGGCCAGATAGGCGCGTACCGCATCGACCAGCCGGATAATGTCGGCATCCCCTTTTTTGGCCACGATCATATTGATGGCCGGGTCACCCCGCGCACCGACATAGCGGTACGCACGCGTCAGAGCCTGCTCTACATTCGCCACATCTTTCAGCCGTAGAGCCTGACCACGTTCATTGGCGCGCAGCACCAGATTGCCGGCATCTTCAGCTGAGACGAATTCACCGGTAATGCGGATAATACGTTGTCCGTCGAGCGCTTTCAGGCGCCCGCCCGGAGCATTGATATTCCAGCCTTTGACCAGCGTCACAATATCGTTGATCGAAACCCGGTGCCGGCGCATTTTTTCCGGATCGGGCACAATGCGAATCTCTTCCTTGCGATCCCCCTGCACAAACACATTAGCCACGCCATGAATGGCGCGCACATCATCTTCGATCTGGGTGCTTAGGTGTTTGAGCTCCAGCGGTTTAAAATCACCGAAAATAGAGAAGGTGAGCACAGGCGCCTGTTCGGATTTTACTTCTGTAATAACGGGAGCGGCGGGCAAATCGACCGGCAGGTCGGCGCGATTGATGGCCTGCTGAATATCGGATACCAGGCGTGAGCGATCCTTGAAGTTCGGATCCACTTCGATGGTTAGTTGCATCTTGCCGGAAAATGCGGTGGAGCGAATGGTGTTGATGCCGTCTATACCCTTCATCTCCTGCTCAATCGGTGTGACCAGCAGACGCTCCACTTCCCGTGGCGCAGCTCCCGGGTAGGTACCGGTGATGGCAATGACATCGAAATTGATACTAGGGAATGCCTCGCGCTGCATATTGACGCCGGCATAAATACCGCCGACGAGCAGGATGATGGAAATCAGATTGACCAGTACTCCGCGTTTAACAAAAAAAGCGATGATATTTTTCATGGCTTTTTAGGATTCAGGGATATTTGTTTTAGCGTAGACGTTGTAGACAGATCGGGGTGGTAAAACCCAAGATCATAGAGTAATCGCCCTTGCGCCCATGCTAATTGTGTTTCAGCCAGTTCGATGGTTAACTGCTGTAATTGTGCATTCAGAGCCGCGTTTCGCAGTTCTCCCTCGAACTGAACCAGTGTGGCTGTGTCGGAGCGTCCCTGTCGATAGCGTTTCATTTCAGCATTGAATTTTTGTTGTTCAGCCCTGACTTGCTTTTTGGCTACGATCAGTGTCGGTTTGCCAGCTATAATGGCAGTTTTAGCCGCTGAAATATCATCCCTGATTTGCTCCAGAACACGCAATCGATCCGCCTGAATGCGTTGACGCTGAAGTTCGGCTTTGCGAATGGCAGCACGAGCCGTATTGCGTCCCAGCGCATCGGAAAGTTCCAGCGATAGCGATACGAAATGATCGTGAGCCGACAAGCCACCAGCAGCTGCTGGCAATGGCGTTTTTCCCAGCGCCCGTGATCCCAGTGATGCCACGACATCAAGTTGCATCTGATCGGCATCGCGGGCAATGGCCAACTGGGCATCGGCAGCCCGTATTTGTGCATCCAGCACCTGCAATTCCGGGCGTAGCTTTTCTGCCCGGTGCATTGCTCCTTTTATGCTGTCATCCCTCAATTCAGGGGCGAGCTGTTTATCACGCTGTACAGTAATTTCATCGCTTGCCCGATGCAGCATCAGCCGGTTCAGCTTGTTCTGATTGTTCAATCGTTTGCTGATAGCCCGTTGCAGGTCTGTCTTGCGTGCGGCCAGCAGAGCTGTGGCTTGCAAACGATCTGCCTTTTCGATCAGGCCGAACTGTTCACGGGAGCGTTGGTAGGCGAGCAGTTTTTTCGCTCGTTCGACAGCCTGTTCGGCAATGTCGATATTGATATCGTCAGAGGCCAGCTGGTAGTAAGCATTGATGATGCGTAACGTTAAATTATGGGCAATCACATGCTGCTGTATTTCGGCCTGCTCCAGTTTGGCCTGAGCGCTGATCAAAGCCTGGTTATAATCCGGCCGATTGACACCCTTGAGCAAAGGGTGACGATAGTTGATGTTAATCTGATTGCGATAGGAAGGGTTGAACAGAGCAAGCTGTGCTGCAAACGGTGAATTAAAACCCTGACTGGTTCGGGTGTAGTTGAAATCAGCGCCTATTGTATCGCCGCTGGCCAGTGGTTTAGCAATTGTTCCGCTTAAATGACCCAGTCGGTTTTCTGCAGGTTGGAAGTCACTGACAGTCGGAATCTTCTCATCACTGGCACCGAGGCTGGCTGTTACAACGGGGTCAAGGATGCCTTCCACCTGCATTGTTCCCGTGACAGCTATAGCGCGGTCAATTCGGCTGATATTCAAATCGGGGTGGTGAGTCAGAACAGTTTTAATGACCTGTTTCAGACTCATCTCCTCCGCTGTGGCAGGCATGGCTGACATGACAAGATAGAGCAGGGAAAGGGAGATGTTACGAAACAGGCGAATCATGAGACTCCTCTTTAACATAAAACAAACAATGTGCATGACTTTTCCACCCAGTGATATGATACATTATCACTGGGTGGAAAATCAGGCAGACGCGTTGTACCGGTTCAAGTCGAACAATGTAACGAAATGATTCACAAATAGATTGATAATGTCAACTATTGATAAAATCAACCATATTGGGCAGTGTCCACCTTATGGAAACCGAAGTTCAACAGCAAAGCAGCGATG
>CAZWWF010000079.1:0-6518 GCA_964636805.1 uncultured Zetaproteobacteria bacterium | reverse complement strand
AACATATCTGCCTCCTCAGTATGGTCGGTCAGTTGTTATTAAAGCACAAATATTGATGTTGTCAAAAACAGGATTTCATGGTTGCAGGATATGTTCTAAACAGCTGTTGAGCAGATCAGAACTCGTAATCCACTACAGTGCGGGCCACCGCGGCCGCTTTCACCAGCGGCACCACAGCCTGATGTTCCGGATGTGTCTGATAGCTTTGCAGCGCCTCGCGATCTGCCAGTTCGGCAACCAGAACCACATCGGCAGATTGCTCTGATTCGAGAAAATCAATACCAACCTCAATATTCAGCAAGCCGGGAATCTTCCCTGCCAGTGCTTCCAGGCGTTCTTTGATCTCTGCCGCATCTGCCTTGTCTCTCAACTTCCACATCACGATATGTTTGACCATTCCGAGTTCCTCTTTCCTATTGTTGAGACAACACTGACAAATGCCTGTTTTTGTGTAAATCCCTGCTATAATCATAGTGCAGGATCAATCCGTTAAACGAGGCGATCATATGCGCACGGCATTGGAAATCGACCAGCTGAAGAAAATCTACAGACAGATCGCCCGTCGGTATGATTTGCAACACGGACTCATCACCGCAAAATCTGATCAGCGCGGTCGGCGTATGGTGGTGAACCGTACCGTCCATGCCGGCGATTCCGTACTGGATGCAGGCGCAGGCACCGGATCAACCGGTATTCTGGCAGCACAAAAAACAGGCTCATCCGGTAGCGTTACATTCTTTGACTTGAGTCATGAGATGCTGGAGGCAGCGAAGAAAAAAATCGCCAAAGAACACCCTGACGCACAAACCAGCTTTGAAACCGGAGATATGTGCCAGCTGCCATTTCCGGATAACCACTTCGATGTCGCACTTTCCACCTACAGTTTATGCCCGTTATATGATCCTGCCAAAGGTGCGCTGGAAATGTATCGTGTGGTCAAACCCGGTGGCCTGATCGGTATCGCTCATTCCACCGAACCAACCAGTCCGGCAATCAAATGGCTGGCTGACAGAGTAGAAGATATGGCCTGGAAAGTACCATCCCTTTCTATGGGCTGCCGATCCGTCGATGTCACTCCTGCTCTGGAACAGGCCGGGGGAAAAATTGTACTGAATACCATGATCGGCATTCCGCTGTGGCCGTTCAAAATTCTGATCGTCGAAAAACCCGGCGGTTGAGCTAAACCCACTGTTAAGCGTTCACCATGCGACGGCTGGATGGAACAGGTTTTTCCATCGGGCGCAGGCCGAGTTTAGCGAATAGTTTCTGATCATTTTCGGCATCCTGATTGCCAGTGGTGAGCAGCTTTTCACCGTAGAAAATCGAATTGGCACCGGCCAGAAAACACAGGGACTGCATTTCCTCGGACATCGCTTCGCGCCCGGCGGAGAGGCGTACATGACTGCCCGGCATGGTGATGCGGGAAACAGCGATGGTGCGGATGAATTCGAAATTATCGAGTGTGTCGGCAAATTGAATATCCTCGGCCACAGGGGTGCCTTCCACTTTCACCAGCATATTGATGGGTACGGATTCCGGATGCGGATTCATGCGGGCCAGCTGAGCCACCAGACCGGCACGATGTCGGCGTGATTCGCCCATACCGACAATCCCGCCGCAGCAAATACTCATGCCGTTGGCGCGAACATGTTTCAGGGTATCCAGCCGCTCTTCGTAAGTGCGGGTGGAAATAATCTCTTTGTAGTATTCCGGATCGGAATCGAGGTTATGATTATAGTAGTCCAGCCCCACTTCCTTGAGATGCGCGGCCTGCTCTGCGGTGAGCATGCCGAGGGTAGCACAGGTTTCCATGTCCATATCCCTGATTTCGGAAATCATGTCGCAGACCAGTTCAAAGGCCCGGCCTTTGGGTTCGCGCCAGGCTGCACCGATACAGAAACGGGAAGCGCCTTTCTCTTTGGCTATTTTAGCGGCAGCAAGCACCTGATCTTTCTTCATCAGCAGCTCGGATTCAACATCGGTGTTGTAACGTGAGCTCTGCGGACAGTATTTGCAATCCTCCGGACAACCGCCGGTTTTGATCGACAACAGGGTTGAGAGTTGCACTTCATTGGCATCGAAATTGGCCCGATGCGCCTGCTGGGCACGAAACATCAGATCATTGAATGGCAGTTCAAACAGAGCCTCGATTTCATTTACCGTCCAGTCATAACGCATGCCTTTCTCCTTTAACCGTTTACCACGGGGCGCGAAGGGTAAACGGCTTTAACCAATTCGGCAAAAGGCAGGGGAATCCGGGCCTGTTCCGGGGGGCTGTTAACACGAATGCAGCAACGGCTTATAAGTCTGCCGGCTGAGACAACGGCGAATAGAGAGAATATTACTTGAACTCATGGACAGATATTCCATATCCAGATTGAGGAAGGTGGCCGTCCATTCCGGGTTGGCGGCCAGCTCACCGCAGATTGAAACCGGAATACCGGCTTGTTTTGCCGCTGTTGCAGTCAGCGTAATCAACTCCAATACGGCTCCGTGATTCGCCTGATAAAGGTCTGCGACTTCTTCATCGTTGCGGTCAGCGGCCAGTGCATATTGCATCAGGTCATTGCTGCCTATAGAAAAGAAATCGCATACACTTGCCATGTCCCGGGCAATCAGTGCCGCAGCCGGCACCTCGATCATGGCACCCAACGGGATAGATTCAGTCACGCCAAGCTGAATCCGGCACTGTTCGGCCAGGTCGCGCAATTTTTCCATCTCTTCAATGTTGGTCACCATCGGCGCAAGAATCCGCACAGGGCCTTCATCAGCCGCCCTGATCATGGCGTTGAGCTGGGTTTTCAGTAATTCCGGATTGCGAAGCAGCAGGCGCACGCCACGCAATCCCAGAGCCGGATTGGCGCCGCCATAATCATGACCTGCCAGATCACTGTATAACCACGGTCTGTCGCCGCCGATATCAAGCAACCGCATGGTGACAGGTTTGCCATGCATGCGACGAACCAGTTTGGCATATTGTTCATATTGATATTGCTCATCAGGCATGGTGGATTCATTGATGAACAGGAATTCGCTGCGGTAAAGGCCGATACCATCAATACCGGTGTCTTCTGCCAGATCCAGCTCCTCCGGGAACTCGATATTGGCCATCAGTTTCAGTTCATGACCATCGGCACTGAGCGACGGTTTGCAGGCAAATGCCTGCAGGTTCTTCCTGCTGCTCGAAACTGCAGCCTTGAATTTCACATAAGCGGTTTGTTCAGCCTGTGACGGATTCAGAATCCACACATCCTGTTCGGCATCCAGAATCAGGGTGTCACCATCTTCAATATCGGCCAGAATGCCGGTAGCACCGACCATGGCAGGCAGACCGATACCGCGAGCTACAATGATATTGTGTGCATCCGCACCACCGAATTCTGTAATGATGCCGGCCACACCACAACGCCACATACTGACGACATCAGATACAGAAAAATCGTCGCCGACATAAATCAGCGGTTTCTCTCCATTCCGGACTGCATACGGCGCCTGATTCGTTTGTACATGCGGCCGCTCACTCAATTCATCCGGCTTATCCATCAAATGGTCAAGAATACGCCTGCCCGCATGCTCAATATCATCGCTGCGATTGCGCAGGTATTCATCTTCAATGTGCTCGAATATGAGCTGGATTGCATCCAGTTCCTGTCGCAGTGCCCATTCGGCGTTGATGCAATCGTTACGGATACGGGCCGTGGATTTAGCCAGCAGTTCCGGATCGGCAATCAACATGCTGTGCATATCCAGAATCATCAGCGGATCCTTGATGCCGGCACCCATCAGATGATTGCGTTCAACATCAATGGCTTGTCCGGCTGCTTCAATAGCCTTGAGCAGACGGGCCACCTCATGATTGATCATATGCGGTTCGATAGATCGTTCAGCTACCGGTTGTCGACCATGCAGCATTTTTTTCACCTGCCCGATCACAATACCTGAGCTGGAGGCAACCGGACGCCCTTCCCGTCGTACACGCAATCGTTGCCCCGGATGGCCACGGGCATGATTCATTCCGCTTCTCCAAACCGGTTCTCCACCAGCGTCGCAATCGCTTCAAGTGCGGCATCGGCATCGATGCCTTCGGCATTGATTTTCAGGGTCATCCCCTTAGAGGCGGCCAGCATCATGATACCCATAATACTTTTGCAGTTTACTTCTATACCGTCCTTGATGAGCTTTATTTCCGACTCAAAACGACTGGCTTCAGTGGCCAGCTTTGCCGATGCCCGGGCATGCAGACCGAGTTTGTTGCAAATGGTGATCGTCTGTTCAGGCATCCGCGTGTTTCACAGTATCCCCATTGGTTGAGGTATGATCCGTGGTGATACTGGGGGCGATCTGAATATACTGGCGTCCGGCTCTGACCACCTGATGGGCGAGTTCGCCCAGGCTGTCAACATGATGGCGCAATGTGGCCGCCTTGATCAACAGCGGTAAGTTGAAACCGGAAACCACTTCGACACGGCCCGCCTGCAAACAGCCCATCGCCACATTGCATGGTGTGCCACCAAACATATCCGCCAGCAACAGCACGCCCTGCCCGACATCGCAGGTACGGATTTTTGTCATCAGCATATCGGCAATCAGCTCCGGACTGCTATCATCGGTAACATCCAGCGCATCCATTAACGGTTGCTCACCGACCACATATTGTAACGATACCAGCATTTCGCTGGCGATATGCGAGTGGCCAATCAGCACGATACCGATCATGTTTCAGCTCCTGCCAGACGTTTTCCAGCTATCCTGTGTTGCGTGATTCCCAGTTCCCGATGCTGGATGTCCGGTTCAACCATGCCCTGTTGCTGGATCCAGGTGGCAAAGCGTTCAGCCATGTAAACCGAGCGATGGCGGCCTCCACTGCAACCGAAGGCCAGCGTAAAATACTGTTTCCTTTCCTGTTTCAGATGCGGCCAGATAAATGTCAGCCATTGCCGGATATGTATTTCTGCCTGCCCGACTTCCTTGCAGGACTGTAAAAACGAGATGACGCTTCCATCGCGACCGGTGAGTTCAGCCAGCCCCGGTTCATAATGCGGATTGGGCAAAAAACGCATATCGAATACGGTGTCGGCATTGGCCGGCAGGCCATGTTTATAACTGAAAGAAATGACCGTACATGACAATCGGTGTTGCTCCTGCCCCGGCTTGCGCCAGAACGAATCAACCTTCTCCGCCAGTTCATAAGGCGTTAAATAACTGCTGTCCAGAATCAGATCCGCCATGGATCGAATCGGCATCAGACTTTCTCGTTCCTGCCGGATAGATGCCATCAGATCATGACTGTCAGGCAACGGGTGGCGACGTCTGACCGTGGAAAAGCGGCGCTGCAACACGTCATCTTCTGCCTCAATAAACAGCAACTGCCAATCATCCGGCATGCACACATCCTCGATAGCCGCTCTGATGGCTTTGGCCGTAAAACCACAGCGTGCATCCAGGCAGACTGCAGCCGGTTGTCTGCGCCCCCGCATACTGGCTGCCCAGTCCTGCAGCATTTCCAGTGGCAGATTATCCGTGCAGAAAAAACCTGCATCTTCCAGTGCATGCAATACAGTGCTTTTACCCGCTCCGGACAGGCCGCTGATTAATAACATTGCGATTCTTCCGGCATGTTAACACGCATGGTTTGTTTCATGTTAATGCCCCTGCTCTATTCTGTTCTGCAGTGATTGCACAAAATCCTCGCCACTGTGAATGCCGCGCTGTTTCAATAGCTGGTTACGGGTTGCCACTTCAATCAGAACCGCCAGTGAGCGGCCGGAACGAATGGGGATCGGTATGCGCGGGATCGGCACATCCAGAATACCGATCTCGCTATTCTCGCCCAGCACCCTGTCTTCCGGAGCAACCTGATCCCAGGGCACCAGTTCCACCATCAGACTCAGGCGCTTGGTGTCGGTAATCGCTGCAGCACCATACAAATCACGAATATTCAGTATCCCCAGCCCACGAATTTCCATATGATAACGCAGCGCATCCGGGCTGCGGCCGACTGCGACCTTCGGGCTTTCACGGGAAAATTCGACCATATCATCTGCAATCAGGCGATGGCCGCGTGAAATCAGCTCCAGTCCGATTTCACTTTTGCCGATACCGCTGGCACCGGTGATCAGCACACCAAGACCGAAAATATCCATATATACACCATGCTGATAGAGCACCGGGGCCAGCCGGTGCGACAGAAAGAGCAACATATTTGTCATAAATGTCGAAGACGGGTAGTCGGATATCATCAGAGGCGTATCGGTGCGTCTGGCTGCGTCAAGAATGAAATCAGGCGGCTGCTGCCCCCGGGTAATGACCACACCGGCAAGACGAAGATCAAAGACAGCATCGATCGCCTGCTTCTGCTCTTCGGGCGTTCGTGTAGCCAGATAGCTCATTTCCGTCTGCCCGATCACCTGCAGGCGATAATCACTCAGATGTTCAATATAACCGGCAAATGCCAGGGATGGCTTTTGCATACGTGGATGATCAATATAACGATCAAGTCCCTTTTCTCCTGCCACCAG
>CAZWWF010000078.1:0-6528 GCA_964636805.1 uncultured Zetaproteobacteria bacterium | reverse complement strand
CGGACAATGCCTATATCGAGCAAGGAGCCCGGGTAGTCGATGGTTTTGCATCGGCTTGTGCCGATGCCGACCTGGTGTTGAAAGTGAGCCCGCTCAATGCGGACGAACTCACGCATGTCAAACAAGGGGTGACAGTGGCCAGTCTGATGGCACCATTCAGTAATCCGCTGTTGCAGGATTATGCCGATGCAGGTCTTTCCTGTTTTTGTATGGAGATGGTTCCGCGTATTTCGCGGGCTCAAAGCATGGATGTGCTGTCATCACAGGCTAATATCGCCGGTTACAAATCGGTGTTGTTGGCCATGGAGCACTACCAGCGATTTTTCCCGATGTTGATGACGGCTGCCGGCACGGTGCAGCCGGCCAGGGTGCTGGTGATGGGGGCCGGCGTGGCCGGGTTGCAGGCTATTGCTACAGCACGACGTATGGGGGCGAGTGTCGAGGCTTTTGATGTGCGTGCTGCGACCAAAGAGCAGGTGGAGAGCCTAGGGGCGAAATTTGTCGAAGTGGCGTCGGATGCTGATGCCGAAGATGCAAGCGGCTATGCCAAAGAGATGGATGATGATTACAAACGACGTCAGTCTGAATTGATCGCTGAGCATGCCGCCAAATCGGATGTTATTATTACCACAGCATTGATTCCCGGGCGACCTGCTCCTGTGTTGATAACCGAAGAAATGGTGCGGAGTATGAAGGCCGGTTCGGTGATTGTTGATATGGCTGTTGAATCGGGGGGGAACTGTCCTTTGTCCGAACCGGATGCAGTGGTGATCAGGCATGGCGTGACACTGGTCGGTATTACCAATATCCCGGCTCTGATGGCCACCGATGCCAGTAGCCTGTATGCACGCAACCTGTTTAATTTTATCTTACCGATGTTGCAGGATGATGGCAGTTTGCAGATCAACCGGGAAGATGAGGTGGTTGAGGCGGCGTTGTTGTGTGCCAGCGGCGAATTTCTCAAGCCGCAACTGTTGTCGAAGGAGGGCGCATCGTGAATACCGCAGCCATAGCTCAGGTCGCAAACGAGCATGTTGCACAGGCGCACGCTTCTGCAGTGGATCCGTTTGTTTTCTCATTCACCGTTTTCGTGCTGGCCATTATTGTTGGTTATCATGTCGTCTGGACAGTAACGCCGGCGCTGCATACGCCGCTGATGAGCGTTACCAATGCCATCTCCAGTATTATTATTGTCGGCGCACTGCTGGCGGCAGGCCCTGTTAAAATGAGCCTGGCCACAGTGCTCGGCCTGATTGCAGTGGGGCTTGCAGCAGTGAATATCTTTGGTGGATTCATGGTGACGCAGCGCATGCTTGCCATGTTCAAAAAACGGAAATAGGGGCGACTATGCTATCAGTCAATATGGTGGCGATGGCCTACCTGCTTGCATCGGTGCTTATTATTTTTGCACTCAAGGGGTTGGCTAGTCCTGAAACGGCAAGGCGCGGTAATGCGCTGGGAATGCTGGGCATGGGTATAGCCGCACTGGTAACCCTGCAGATGGATACAGTCCAGAATTATGTCTGGATTGTGGTGGCGATTGCTGTCGGGGGGCTGCTTGGCGGCACGGTGGCGCGCAAGGTGCCGATGACACATATGCCGCAAACTGTGGCTTTTATGCACTCGCTGGTTGGCTTGGCTGCTGTATTAATCGCTGTTTCAGCTTTCATTGATCCGGTGGCCTATGGAATTGCCAATGCTGAAGGTGGCTTGTACATGGCTAGTCGCATTGAACTCTTCCTCGGCACGTTTATCGGCGCTATTACCTTTACAGCATCACTGATTGCTTTCGGTAAATTGCAGGGGATTTTATCCGGTAAGCCACTGGTGTTTGGCGGGCAGCATCTGCTGAATTTGGTGCTGGGCATCGTAATGGTCGGGGCTGGTGTTGTATTCTGTATGAACGAAGCGACGTTGCCTTTTATGGTGATGCTGGGTGTGGCACTGGTTCTGGGCGTGCTGTTGATTGTGCCGATTGGCGGTGCGGATATGCCGGTAATTGTATCCATGCTGAACTCATATTCGGGTTGGGCGGCAGCAGGTATCGGTTTCACACTGGGTAATAATATGCTGATCGTGGCTGGGGCGCTGGTCGGTTCATCCGGCGCGATTCTATCTTATATTATGTGTAAGGCGATGAATCGTTCATTATTGAATGTGTTACTGGGCGGGTTCGGTGGTGACGCGGTCGCTGCAGGCGGCGCTGGCGGACAAGTGGCAGATCGTCCTGTCAAAAGCGGTGCGGCTGAAGATGCGGCTTTTCTGATCAGCAATGCACGTTCGGTGGTGATTGTGCCGGGTTATGGCCTGGCGGTAGCTCGTGCTCAGCATGCACTGAAAGAGATGGTTGATGAACTGCTGGAACGGAGTGTGCAGGTGAAGTTTGCCATTCATCCGGTAGCGGGCCGAATGCCCGGCCACATGAATGTTCTGCTGGCTGAGGCTGATGTGCCCTATGATATTGTGTTCGAAATGGATGAAATCAATTCTGAATTTGCCGATACTGATGTGGCACTGGTAATCGGTGCCAATGATGTGACGAACCCGTCGGCTAAAACGGACCCGTCGAGTCCGATATACGGAATGCCGATTCTGGAAGTATCCAAGGCAGAGCATGTGATCGTCATCAAGCGTTCTCTGTCACCTGGCTATGCCGGACTGGATAATGATTTATTCTATATGGACAAGACTATGATGCTGTTCTCGGACGCCAAGCAGGCGTGTGAATCAATCAAGCAGGCACTGACTTGATGATAGGCTGAAAAACTCAGAGTCCTCGAGTGATCTATGGGCGGGCTTGATATGGTGGACAATGGAGAACGCTTTTTCCTTTGCTCTCTGAGTTCGTTAGGGATGTGCTCGTTCAGGGGATTCTTAATATCATAATCACGAATATTTCAGATTTTTCCGAGTATGTTTTTATTCTGTCCTCCAGTTTGTCTTTGTGGCACACCTGAGGCGCTTGCTTCAGCGGGTAATGCGGATCGCGTGTAGATTTATTCGGCTTGTATGACTTTGATGTAGGTCAGATATATGTCGTTGTTGTGCATGATCCGGGTTATAACGGGTTGTTCATGTCATCGTGTTCATTTTCACAAATGATTGTTGTTGAAGCAAGGTAGTTGATAGATGTTCAAAAGCTGTTGACAGTCATATTAGCCGACACTATGGTTCGCGACCCTTCGCCGGGGCTCCGTTTTTCGACGGTAGTTCAGCGTAGTGAAAGCTAGAGATGAGGTAACAATGCCAACAGTCAACCAGTTGATTCGCAAGCCGCGCAAGGACAAGCGCAAGATTAATAAAGTTCCTGCTCTGCAGGCTTGCCCGCAGCGTCGCGGTGTATGTACGCGTGTATATACCACGACACCTAAAAAGCCGAACTCGGCCCTGCGTAAAGTAGCTCGTGTGCGTCTGACCAACGGTATGGAGGTTACGGCTTACATTCCAGGTGAAGGACACAAGCTGCAGGAGCATTCAGTAGTGCTGATTCGCGGCGGTCGCGTAAAGGATTTGCCGGGTGTACGTTACCATATCCTGCGTGGTGTATTAGATACTACGGGTGTTGAGGGCCGTAAGCAGGCTCGCTCGAAGTATGGCGCCAAGCGTCCTAAGTAAGACAAGAGAGGAATAGATAGATGCCACGTAAAGGACCAGCCCCCCGTCGCCCGATTGTTCCGGATGCGAAATTTGGAGATACCAAAGTTTCTACCGTTGTGAACAAGGTGATGCTTGATGGAAAAAAGAATATTGCGGAATCGATCGTTTATGACGCTATGGATATAGCATCCCAGAAAACCGGTTCCGAGCCGCTGGCTGCATTGCATAATGCGCTTGAAGCAGTGCGTCCTCAGGTTGAGGTCAAGTCCCGCCGCGTGGGTGGTGCGACTTATCAGGTTCCGATCGAAGTGTCTGATCGCCGTCAGCAGTCATTGGCTGTGCGTTGGCTGGTAGAGTATTCCCGTAATCGTTCGGAGCACACTATGGCTGAGCGTTTGGGTAATGAAATGGCTGATGCCGTTAGTGAACGCGGTGGTGCTTATAAAAAACGTGATGAGACCCATCGTATGGCTGAAGCTAACAAGGCATTTTCTCACTTCCGTTGGTAAGTGGTTTTGCCGGAGATTAAAGATTACGGCTGATTGAGTTGAAAGGCTCGGATAGTAGTTAAAAGTTTAACAGTAAAAGAGATAGTTCTTTTATAATTTGATGGATATTAAGGAGTAGCGACGTGGCTCGTAAAACACCGCTGGAACGTGTGCGTAATATCGGCATTATGGCTCATATTGACGCTGGTAAAACAACAACGACTGAGCGCGTCCTGTTTTATACGGGCGTGAGCCACAAGATCGGCGAAGTGCACGATGGCGCTGCCACCATGGACTGGATGGAGCAGGAGCAGGAGCGTGGTATCACGATCACTTCGGCTGCTACGACCTGTACCTGGGATAACCATCAAATTAATATCATTGACACCCCCGGCCATGTGGACTTCACCATTGAGGTGGAGCGTTCTCTGCGCGTGCTTGATGGTGCTGTCGGTGTGTTCTGTGCTGTGGGTGGTGTTCAGCCGCAGTCGGAAACAGTCTGGCGTCAGGCAGACCGTTACGGTGTTCCCCGTATTGCTTTCGTAAACAAGATGGATCGTACCGGCGCAGATTTCTTCAACGTGGTTGATGAGATTCGGGAGCGTTTAGGTCACAATGCAGTGGCGTTGAATATCCCGATTGGTGCTGAAGAAGATTTTCAGGGTGTGGTTGATCTGGTTTCCATGAAAGCAATTGTCTGGAAAGATGAAGCCATGGGTGCGATGTATGATGTCATCGATATCCCGGAAGATCTGCAGGAAATCGCTGAAGAGCGGCGTGAATTATTGCTCGATGCGGTACTGGTTAATGATGAAGATCTGATGATGGCTTATCTTGAAGGCGAGGCGATTGATCAGGATGCGCTGAAGGCCTGTATTCGCAAGTCTGTACTGGATATCAGTGTGATTCCTGTCCTGTGTGGTACTGCGTTCAAAAACAAGGGCGTACAGACATTGCTGGATGCCGTAGTTGATTATATGCCTGCGCCGGTAGATGTGCCTGCAATCAAAGGCGTTAACCCGGATACAGAAGCCGATGATGAGCGTCACTCGTCTGATGATGAGCCGTTCTCTGCCCTGGCATTTAAGGTCATGACTGATCCGTTCGTAGGTACGCTGACTTTCTTCCGCGTCTATTCAGGTGTGGCCGAGGCCGGTTCCTATGTAATCAACTCGACCAAGGACAAGAAAGAACGTCTGGGTCGTATTCTGCAGATGCATGCCAATGAGCGTTCCGAGATCAAGGAAGTGCGCGCAGGCGATATCGCTGCAGCAGTTGGCCTGAAGGCAACCACAACCGGTGATACACTGTGTACACCGGATGCGCCAATTATCCTGGAGCGCATGGAATTCCCTGAGCCGGTAATTTCCGTGGCAATCGAGCCGAAAACCAAGGCGGATCAGGAAAAAATGGGCGTTGCTTTGGGTCGTCTGGCGGCAGAGGATCCTTCTTTCCGTGTTCGTACCGATGAAGAAACCGGACAGACTATTATTTCCGGTATGGGTGAATTGCATCTGGAGATCCTTGTCGATCGTATGCGTCGTGAGTTCAATGTTGATGCCAATGTAGGTAAGCCACAGGTGGCTTATCGTGAGACGATTCGTTCAGCGACCAAGTCGGAAGGCAAGTTTGTGCGCCAGTCGGGTGGTCGTGGTCAGTATGGTCATTGCTGGTTGGAAATTGAGCCGCTGGAAGCTGGTGCCGGCTTTGAGTTCGTGGATAAAATCACCGGCGGTGCTATTCCGCGTGAATATATTCCTGCTGTGGGCAAAGGCTGTGAAGAAGCTATGGCCAACGGTGTGCTGGCCGGCTATCCGATGGTAGATATCAGGGCGACTGTGGTTGATGGCTCTTACCATGATGTGGATTCCAATGAGATGGCTTTCAAAGTGGCTGGTTCGATGGGTTTCCGCAAGGGTTGTCTGGAAGCCAATCCGGTGATTCTTGAGCCGATGATGGAAGTCGAAGTGGTGACGCCTGAAGACTATATGGGCGACATCGTCGGTGACTTGAACCGTCGCCGCGGTCGTGTGCTGGGTATGGAAGACCGTTCCGGTGTTAAGGTGGTTGAGGCAGAAGTGCCGTTGTCCGAAATGTTCGGGTATTCGACCAATGTTCGTTCAATGTCACAGGGGCGTGCAACATACACCATGCAGTTCAAGCATTATGAAGAAGTTCCGAAGAATATCGCGCAAGAAATTATTGCGGCAGTTAAGGGTTAAGGAGTAAATCATGGCAAAGGAAAAGTACGAGCGGACCAAGCCGCACGTTAACATTGGTACCATTGGTCACGTTGACCATGGCAAGACGACGTTGACGGCTGCGATCACGAAGGTATTGGCAGAGACAGGCGGAGCGGAATTCAAGGATTATGGCGATATTGATGGCGCCCCTGAAGAGCGCGAGCGCGGTATTACCATTGCAACGGCCCATGTTGAGTATG
>CAZWWF010000077.1:3628-6543 GCA_964636805.1 uncultured Zetaproteobacteria bacterium | reverse complement strand
AGTGGCTTCAGCTTCCGATCATAAAAATACATCTCAGGTGAACAGCACAGTATGGGCCGTGAATCTGGTTTCGTATTCTCATCTGGATTCGGCCAGAAAGGCCATAGCGCAACTGAAATCCGAAGGTGTTGATACCGAATTTGTCGAGGTCAGAGCAAGGGGACACAGATATTATCGTGTTCGCATTCCCAACCTGGCCAGCAGGCAGGAGGCGGCAAGGTTGTATGCTGAGTTCAGAAACAGGCCGGAATATGAGGGGGTATGGATTGCCCCTTATCGCAAATCGGCGGAGAACTGAGCATTGGGTCACAGAGAGTTGTTATATCTTCACGAATCGGTGCCGAGCAGGGCAATAAACGCCTGATTGGCATCCGGCATGGGGTAGGCGGATAGCCTGGAGTGTTTTACCCATGCGTGCGGGGATTCGCAGGCAAGGGTTGTGGCGACAGGCTCACACAGGCAGCGGAACAGATGAAAGTGCAGCAGGCGGTCCGGATATGCAAAGCTGTGCTGACCAAGATATTGCCAGTCCGATCCGGTGAGGCCGGTTTCTTCCCGGAGTTCACGCATGGCTGCTGTATGCTCCGTTTCTCCAGCCTCGACTTTTCCGCCGGGGAAAGACCATAAGCCGCCGCAGTGCTGCTTCGCATTCCTTTTCAGCAGCAGAATATTTCCGTTACTATCAAAGGGAGCAACAAGCGCAATCGCCTCTTCCTTCAGGTTCGGTACTCCGCATTGATGGTGATATATTCGTGGGTCAGATCGCCTGTCCAGACGGTGGCAGATGCATCACCCATGCCGATATTGAGCGTGATCGTGAATTCTGGCCTGGCAAATACAGCCATGCCGGCTTCATCGCAGTAATCCGGGTGCAGGTTGCCATTTTGCATCATGACAATATCGTCGCATTTCAGCGATATTTTATTCGCATCAAAAGCAATGCCGGCATTGCCGGCGGCAGCAAGAATACGCCCCCAATTGGCATCGGAACCGGCAAAGGCGGTTTTGACCAGTGGGGAGATGGCAATAGTGCGTCCAACATGACGCGCCTCATCTTCCGTTGCAGCGCCTTCGATATTCAGTGTAACAAATTTACTCACACCTTCACCATCGCGCACAATCATTTGTGCCAGTTCGATGCACAGCTCAGTCAGAGCCGCTTCGAATGCAGAAGTATCCGGCAGCGGTTGATGGCCAAGGCCGAGGCCGCTGGAGAGCAGGTAGACGGTATCGTTGGTAGAGGTGTCGCCATCAACACTGATGGAATTGAATGATTTTCCGACGACCTGTTTCAGTATAGATTGCAGTTGCTGGTGGGCTAGCGGCGCATCGGTGGCGATAAAGCACAACATGGTGGCCATATTCGGGTGGATCATACCACTGCCTTTGGCTATGCCTGTAATAGTGAAATTACCAAAGCGGCGCGAAGTCCACTTGGCAAAGGTATCGGTGGTACGGATGGCGTGTGCTGCATCCTGCCAGTCAGAAACACAGGCTGCGGCTTCCTGAATACCGTCCTGAATGCGTTCTATCGGGAACGGTGTGCCAATTACGCCTGTGGAGGCGGACAGGATTTGATGGGCATCCACATCCAGTGCGCTGGCTGCAGACGTGATCATCATCCGGGCCCATTTCTCTTCCCTGATCCCGGTGCCTGCATTGGCATTGCCGCTGTTGGCAACAATAGCGCGAATTTCTGCACCATGCGCATTCACAGCCTGTTCACCGAGATCGACACAGGCAGCACGCAGACGGTTTTGGGTAAACGTGGCTGCGGCATGGCACTCCACGTCGGCGGCAATGATAGTCAGATCGGTGCGTTTGCCTTTCAGATCGGGCGATTTAACGCCACACGATGCCGTGCCCACCTTAAAGCCGGGAACAGGTAGCGGTGCTGTCAGTGCTGGTGGATTTACTGCCATGGATGGTTTTTATCAGCAGGGTTTAGACGGCTAGCCGCGCTTGCCGTGACACTGTTTGTATTTTTTGCCGGAACCACACGGGCATGGGTCATTACGACCTACCTTCGGCTGTTCGCGCTTATAGGTGGTCTGCGGTTCCCGGTGCTCCTCACTTTCACCATGGCTATAGGTCACCGGCGTGCTTTCCTGTGGTTGTTCAACAACAGGGGCGGGTTGTTCCGCTTCAACCTGTACGCGGTGCAGTGCGATCATGGTTTCTTCGCGCACGCGCCCGAGCATGGCTTCAAACAACTCGAATGATTCACGTTTGTATTCCTGAATCGGCTGTTTCTGGGCATAACCACGCAGGCCTACGCTTTGACGCAGGTGATCCATTGCCAGCAGATGCTCTTTCCAGAGGTGGTCGAGAATTTGCAGCAATAAATATTTCTCAAAGCTGCGCATCTGTTCCGCACCGGTAATGTCTTCCTTGGCTGCCATATGATTATTCAATGCCTCGAAAATATGTATGGCCATATCATCGCTGGTTTCAACGGCATCACTTTCCAGCCATGCTTTCGGGTCGGATTCGACACTTAAACGCTCTTTCAGGGCATCGCGCAATTCATCCAGCCGCCACTCTTCAGGATGCCCCTCGACAAACTCATGTTGCAGGCGAGCGGCATAGTCCGTTTGCATATCTTCGATCACATCATGTACATCGTCAGCTTCCAGCAGTTCACGGCGCTGCGAATAAATCACATCACGCTGCTGGTTCATCACATCATCATATTCCAGCAACTGTTTACGGATATCAAAGTTGCGGCCTTCCACTTTTTTCTGAGAATTCTCAATGGCCTTGGTCACCCAGGGGTGCTCAATTGCCTCGCCTTTTTCAAAGCCCATTTTGGTTAGCATGGACTGCATTTTTTCACCGCCGAAGATGCGCATCAGATCATCTTCCAGTGACAGGTAGAAGCGGGTGATGCCCGGATCACCCTGACGGCCGGAGCG
>CAZWWF010000077.1:0-3528 GCA_964636805.1 uncultured Zetaproteobacteria bacterium | reverse complement strand
CGGATCATATCCCTGTTTGTCGGCACGATGACCACTTCGAGATCATAGATTTTCTGGAATTCCTCGGCTTCGGTATCGGCGGTACCGGTCATGCCGGCCAGTTTGTCGTACATGCGGAAGTAATTCTGGAAAGTAATGGATGCCAGCGTCTGGTTTTCCGGTTGAACGGTCACACCTTCCTTGGCTTCCAGCGCCTGATGCTGGCCATCGGAATAACGTCGGCCGGGCATCATGCGACCGGTGAATTCGTCGATAATAATCACTTCATCATCGCGTACGATGTAATCCACTTCGCGCGTGAACAGGGTATTGGCGCGCAGTGCCTGGGTGGCCGCATGCATCAGATTAACGTTTTCAGGGTCGTATAGATTGCCCGTTTTGAGCAGTCCGGCTTCACGGAACAGCTGTTCGACATGATCGTTGCCAATCTCGGTATAGGAAACCGCCTTGTCTTTTTCATCCTTATCGTAATCTTCTTCGTTCAGCTGCTTGATCAGTTTATCTGCCTGATTGTACAGTTCAGTAGCTTGCTCGGCCGGGCCGGAAATAATCAGCGGCGTACGCGCTTCATCAATCAGAATCGAGTCCACTTCATCGACAATCGCATAGTGATGGCCGCGTTGCACCAGTTCCTCGCTAGCAAAGGCCATATTATCGCGTAGATAATCGAAGCCGAATTCATTGTTGGTACCGTAAGTGACATCGGCGGCATACGCTTCACGACGTTCATCGTTGGTAATACCATGCACAATCACACCGGTGGACAGGCCTAGGAAACCGTATAACTGCCCCATATATTCAGCATCACGTTTAGCCAGGTAATCATTGACCGTGACCACATGTGCGCCCTTGCCTTCCAGCGCATTCAGATAAATCGCCAGTGTGGCTGTCAGTGTTTTACCTTCACCTGTTTTCATTTCCGCGATTTTACCCTGATGCAGAATCAGCCCGCCAATCAATTGCACATCGAAATGACGCATGCCCAGCACACGCACGGATGCTTCGCGAACTACAGCAAAAGCTTCGGGCAGTAGGTCATCGACAGTTTCACCCTGTTCGAGGCGATTGCGGAACTCTTCTGTTTTGGCAGCCAGTTGCTCGTCGGACAGCGCTTTTGTTTCTTCTTCCAGCGCGTTGATTGTATCTGCGATTGGCCACAGCCCTTTAAGCAAGCGATCATTGCGGCTACCAAACAGTTTGGTGAGGACTTTTAACATAGCGATTCGTACTCCAGAGAATTAACATGAACATCCATGCGCGTTAAGGCCGCGCAACCTAGCATGTGCGGCTACACGCACCAAGCAAGGTTTGAATGAAGAGGTGGCTGCATTTTTTTACAGCATGCCGGGGAACGATTTATAACAGAAACTTTTTGATGCGCCGGATGCCTTCACGGATGTCATCAAGTCCGGTGGCATATGAAAAACGAACATGCTCATCAGCCTTGTATGCTCCGAAATCCTCGCCCGGGGTGAGTGCCACGCCGACCTCGTCCAGCAATTGCCAGCAGAAACGGCGCGCATCATGTGTGATTCGGGTGACATTGGTATAGATGTAAAATGCACCTTGCGGTTCCACCACAATATCAAAGCCCAGTCCGGGTAATTCGGACAGCAAATATCGACGCCTTTCATCATAGGCGCAGCGCATGCTTTCAACCGCATCATGTGCAGTCAGCGCTGTGATTGCTGCGTGTTGAGATAATGTCGGCGCGGCAATAAAAATATTTTGCATCACGCGGCGGCATGCATCAATGAGTGCTTCGGGCACAACCACCCAGCCGATACGCCAGCCGGTCATGGCCCAGCGCTTGGAAAAGCCGTTGACGATGATGGCGTCTTGATCGAACTCCAGTGCACAACGCGCTGTTGTACCATATGTGAGGCCATGATAAATCTCGTCGGAAATCAGGTAACCGCCATGATTACGACATGTTTCGGCAATGGCGGACATGGCGTTGTCTTTGATGAGCGTACCTGTCGGGTTGGATGGGTTTATGATCACGGCCGCACGCGTGCCTTGCCGCCAGTTTTCTTCAAGCAGTGCTGTGGAGAGGTGATAGCGTGTTTCCGGCCCTACCGGGACATTGATCGGTTCGCCTCCGGCCAACCGGATGAAATTGCGCTGGCAGGGATAACCCGGATCGGACAGCAGCACGGATTCACCAGCCTCCAGCAGTACCGAATAAATCAGGCTGAATGCGCCGGATGTGCCGGGTGTAATCAGAATGCGATCGGCAGCCACATCCACACCATATTCCTGCTGATACCAGATCGACAGTGCCTGTTGCAGGTCGGGGTTGCCGGTAGACGGGGTATAAAAATTATCTCCCGTTGCCAGTTGCTGGCGGGCTGATTCAATCACAGATGCAGGTGTCGGAAAATCAGGTTCGCCGATTTCCATGTGGATGATTTTGCGCCCGGCCACTTCCAGTTCTTTGGCGCGCTCCAGCAATTGCATCACACGAAAGGGTTCAATCAGATCAATTCTGCGCATGCACGGCAGTTTAACACGAAACAAACAACGCGCCTGCATGATTTTTCCCGCCCCATGGTATGAAGGTTACCACGGGGTGGAAAAATCCATGCTCTAATGCGTATGGGTTACGGTTTGTCCTGAGGGCAATCATTGGCATAGAGTTGCCAGCATGAGTGAACGATACGATATGATTGTGATTGGAGCCGGCATCAGCGGGCTGGCGATGGCCTTTGAAGCGCAACAGGCCGGTATGGATGTGCTGGTTCTGGAGAAGGAAAATCGTAGCGGTGGCTGCTTTCATTCGGAAATCGTGCCGGATGAGGGTGAACCCTTCTGGCTGGAGATGGGAACGCACACCTGTTTCAATTCCTATGGGAGGCTGCTGAAAATACTGCATCAGCTGAATTTGATCGATCAGATGCAGGAACGCGAGAAGCTGCGTTATCGCATGCTGGTCAATGATCAGCTGGTTTCCATCCCGTCACGATTGCATTTTTTTGAACTGCTCACCCATATCTGGCGGCTGTTTTCTCTGAAAAAAGAGGGGAAGTCGATTGCCGATTATTACGCTGCACTTTTGGGGCCGAAAAATTATGCGGATGTGTTCCGATATGCCTTCGGCGCGGTGCTGTGCCAGCCAGCCGATCACACGCCTGCCGATATGCTGTTTCGTAAACGGCCACGCGATAAGTCAATAAAGCGCAGCTACACCTTTACCAGTGGTCTGGGGCGTATTATTGCTGAACTTGAAAAACGGCTGGCCATCAAAACAGGTCAGAATATTCGTGCCATTCATCAGCATGAGGTTGGCTATGACATTGAAACCGGAGATGGCATTTATCAGTGCGACAAACTGGTTTGTGCCATACCTGCCCCTGCTGCATCACGGTTGCTTCAACAGGTGCATGCCGATATTGCCGAGCAATTGGGCTGGGTGAACGAAGTAGAAATTGAGTCGGTTGGTATTGTGGTGAGTAAGCAGGCATTGCGGCTGGAGTCGATGGCAGGCGTGATTGCGGCTGACGGCGATTTTTATTCGGCGGTTTCCCG
>CAZWWF010000076.1:0-6563 GCA_964636805.1 uncultured Zetaproteobacteria bacterium | reverse complement strand
TGCCATCATGATCAAGGTACTGGCCGACCGGCTGGCCGAGGCACTGGCAGAAATGCTACATTACCGTGTACGCACACATTACTGGGGTTACAGCAGCGATGAGTCGCTGAGCAATGAAGAGATGATCCGTGAAAAATACCAAGGTATTCGACCCGCTGCCGGCTATCCTGCCTGCCCGGAACACACCGAAAAGAATACACTGTGGCAGCTACTTGATATAGAAACCCGTATTGGCATGCAGCTGACAGAATCCTGTGCCATGCTTCCCACTGCCGCCGTTTCCGGACTGTATTTTGCCAGTCCGGAGTCGCGCTATTTCACCGTCGGTAAAATCAATAAAGATCAGGTGGAAGATTATGCCAGGCGCAAGGGCATTAGCCTCGATGAGGCTGAAAAATGGTTAGCGCCAAATCTGGGGTATTAACCGGGCGTCGATACCTTCGCTGTAGCCGGAATTGCTGATAATTACCGGGACACTTATCCTGCAGAAAAATATTCAGCCTGAATCGTTCCCGAAATTACGCTAAATGCTATCAGGCCAATAATCCGGTCATGCATTTTCCGAGTAATGTGGGATTATGTTCAACTGTCACACCGGCAGCTTCCAGCGCCGTAAATTTGGCCTCGGCAGTACCTTTGCCACCGGAGATAATCGCGCCGGCATGACCCATGCGTTTGCCTTTGGGCGCAGTGGCTCCGGCAATAAAGGCGACGACAGGTTTCGATACATGATCCCGAATATAGTCGGCTGCATGCTCTTCATCCGAACCGCCAATTTCTCCGATCATGACCACACCCTCGGTCTTCTCGTCGGCCTCGAATAATTTCAATGCATCAATAAAGTTCATGCCATGGATCGGATCCCCGCCCATACCGATACAGGTAGACTGGCCCAGACCTGTCTGCGTTAATTGTTCGACTGCTTCATAGGTAAGTGTGCCGGAACGTGAAATCACCCCGACCCGACCGGGTTTGTGGATATGCCCCGGCATGATACCGATTTTCGCTTCCCCCGGTGTGATGATACCGGGACAATTCGGGCCGATCAGGATACAATCAAGCTCCGAGATCACCTTTTTAACATGCAACATATCCAGAACGGGAATCCCTTCAGTGATGCAGGCAATCAACCTGATACCTGCCTGTGCCGCCTCGATAATCGCATCTGCGGCAAAACGGGGAGGCACAAAAATCACCGTGGCCTCCGCTCCTGTCTGAGTGACTGCATCAGCAACCGTATTGAAAACAGGGTGGCTTAAATGGGTTTGCCCGCCCTTTCCGGGTGTCACGCCACCGACAAAACAGGTGCCATAGGCAATCATCTGTTCAGAATGAAAGCTCCCCTGCTTGCCCGTAAACCCCTGACAAATCACGCGTGTATTTCGATCCAGAATAACGCTCATACGGATTTCCTCGCAGCTGCCACAGCGAATTCTGCAGCCTGATCCAGGTCATCGGCCCAACGTACATCCAGACCCGCTTCCTTCACAATGCTTCGCCCTTCTTCCTGATTGGTACCCACCAGTCGCATCACGACAGGCACTCGCATCGGATAGGTTTTAATTGCTTCGAGCAATCCGTTGGCAATGATATCGCAGCGCACAATGCCACCGAAAATATTGACCAGCACCGCTTTCACATGCACATCACTGAACAGAAGTCTGAATGCCTCGCTCACGGCTTCGACAGTCACCCCTCCACCGACATCGAGGAAGTTGGCCGGTTTGTCACCCTTGAGCTGGATAATATCCATCGTCGCCATGGCCAGACCGGCGCCATTGACCATGCAACCGATATTCCCGTCCAGTTCGATATAATTCAGGCCGAATTCCGATGCTTCGATCTCGCGCGGATTTTCTTCATCCAGATCACGCAATTCGACAATATCCGGCTGACGATAGATGGCATTGTCATCCACAACAAACTTGGCATCCAGCACCACCAGTTTCCCCTCAGATGTAAGGATCAGCGGGTTTAATTCCAATAAAGCTCCGTCCTTTTGGCAAAACATAGCGAACAGATTGCCAGCCAGTTGGTGAAATTCCATCAACTGCGCATCAGACAAGCCGAGAAAATCGGCGATACGGTCACTTTCCTGCTCCGTCACAGTGTCACCTGTAATCGGCATGGTCATAATTTGTTCCGGCTTTTCTGCCGCGACCTGTTCGATATCCATGCCTCCGGCCGGACTGACGACAAATGAAATACCCTCACGATCCCGATCCACCAGCAGACTCAAATAAAATTCTCTCGCAATATTCAGGCCCTGCTCGATATAAAGCCGGTTTACCCGTTTGCCGGACGCCCCCGTCTGCTTGGTAACCAGCACCGAACCCAGCAGGCTATCCGCAACATCCATCACCTCATCCAGTGAATGACAGACCCGAACCCCACCGGCCTTCCCACGACCCCCGGCATGAATCTGCGCTTTTACCACCCAGACAGAACCGCCCAGGGATTCTGCCACAGAGACAGCCTCATCAACTGCAAAAGCCACCCCGCCGTTAGGCACCGGCACACCAAATTCAGCCAGGATTTTCTTGGCCTGATATTCATGAATATTCATTGATTCTCCCCGCTTCCAGCTAAATACAGTTACGTTCAGAAATGACTAAGCGCATCCACAGTTTTCACCAACTCCTTCACCGCCAGCATGGACTGATGCAGAGCGGCGGCTTCTTCTTTGGTCAAATCCAGTTCCATGATCGCTTCAACTCCGTCTCGACCCAGCTTGCAGGGCACACCCATATAATAGCCATTTACGTCATATTCACCTTCCAGATAAGCAGCACAGGGCAGGATACGTTTCTTGTCCTTGATAATGGCTTCGGCCATTTGCACCACAGAGGCACCCGGTGCATAAAATGCCGAACCGGTTTTTAGCAACTGTACAATCTCGGCGCCACCCTGAGCAGTTCGTTTACAGATTGATTCAACCCGTTTCGGATCCATTAATTCAGTAATCGGGATACCTGCCACCGTCGAATAACGCGGTACCGGAACCATCGTATCGCCATGGCCGCCAAGCACACATGCCGCCACATTTTCAATCGACACCCGCAATTCCTCGGCAATAAATGCCCGCATGCGTGCCGAATCCAGCACACCGGCCATGCCAATGACCCGCTGTTTCGAAAAACCGGACACTTTCAACGCTGTGTACACCATGGCATCCAATGGATTGGTCACCACCAGAATAATGCAATCGGGTGAATACTTGATGATATTACGTGTCACTTCAGAGACAATTTTTACATTGATATTGAGCAGATCATCACGGCTCATACCGGGTTTGCGGGCAATCCCGGCCGTTATAATGACCAGATCGGAATTGGCTGTTTCAGCATAATTCTGCGTGCCGTGCACCAGTGCATCAAAGCCCTGAATGGGCGATGACTCAAACATATCCAGCGCCTTGCCCTGGGGTACCCCGTCCATCACATCAATCATGACAATATCTGCCAGTTCTCTCTGGGCAGCCAGAAAAGCAGCCGTTGCACCAACATTTCCCGCCCCAACCACCGTTATTTTTTTGCGATGAAACGCTGATTTACTGATATCTTCGATTTCTGACCAACGCATTATTGCCTCCCTAGATGCCGCCTCAGGCTGATTGTAAATCATGCCGATGATCATAGCGATAGTCCAACGAATTGGTGCGCATAAGTAGCGGAACCATACAGTCACTGTACTTGCGCAGATGATAACGACACGTAATATCGCCCCCGTATTAAAATATAATTTTCAGGTGAAACAGACTATGCATAAAGTACAGGCACTGCCGGGCGCATTTCCTCTGCATGAAAATCGTGATTTTCTGTCAGAAAGCGAATGGGTGATATTCAAATTGCTGTGTAAACCGGTTGATTCTCTGGCTGAAGAGGATGCACAGTCACTTTCCGTCGCTACGGGCAATCAGGTCTCACCCGAACGCTGTGATGAACTGATCCGTATTGTACGCATTTCGCAATTACCAGGTTTAGGTACCTGGATTGCACGTCTGCTCGCTGAAGCAGGCTTCAGCGATACCCATCTGCGCAACAGCAGTGCCCCCCATATTACCGACAGCATCAATAAAAAAGCAGGATATCATATCTGTAACGAAGCCACTACACGAGCGCTCCAGGCATTACAACTGCAGTGGAAAGGTGCAGAGTCCTGAGAAAATCAACAACGGATGATGATTACATGAGTGAAAGAATACTGGTCACCGGTGGTGCCGGATATATTGGCTCCAATATTGCAGCAGCCCTGATTCAACGCCCCGGTACGGATGTGCTGGTGGTGGATGACTTTTCATCCGGCGACTGGCGCAATCTGATTCATGTGGATTGCGAAGTGCGCGCGGCAGACTGCGATGATCCCGCTCTGCTCGAAGAAATTGCAGATGGGGCTTTTACCGCTATTTTCCATGAAGCTGCAATAACAGACACGACTATCATGGATCAGCGCCTTATGATCGAGGTTAACACCAATGCCTTCGCTGACATGCTGGAAGCCTGTCATATATCCGGCACACGCATGATCTATGCCTCCTCGGCGGGCACGTATGGCAACTCCCCTGCGCCCAATATGGTGAGCTCTGGCGAAGAGCCGGAAAATATCTACGGATTTTCAAAATTGGCCATGGATCGCCTCGCCAGCCGTCGCTACGAGACACATGCAGCTCCGATTATCGGGCTGCGTTATTTCAATGTGTACGGGCCGGGCGAAACGCATAAAAATGAAAAAACCGGCAATAAAACCGCTTCAATGATACTGCAGTTGTATGAGCAGGTGAAAGCCGGCAATCAACCGCGCCTGTTCAAATATGGTGAACAAATGCGTGATTTTGTTTATATCCGCGATGTTGTTGCAGCCAACCTGGCTGCACTGGATGCGCCCCGCTCCGGCGTTTGCAATGTCGGATCCGGACTGGCTCGCTCCTTCAATGATATCATCCAGATTCTTTCAAAAGAACTGGAAACCGATTTTGAAATTGAATACTTTGATAATCCGTTCACATTTTACCAGAATCATACCGAAGCCGACCTATCACTTACTGATGACCTTCTGAACTGGCAACCTGTATGGACGCTGGAAAAGGGTATGCGGGATTACATCACACTACTGGAAAAGGGCTATCGCGGCCCTGCAGAGGCAGCCTGATGCGTTATTTTATATTAAGTTCTGCACTAATGGGGTTGCTGCTGGCCGGCTGCATGCATGTGCCTATCCATCAGGGTAACAGGCTGGATATCAACGAGATTAATCTGATTCAGGAAGGCGATTCAAAATTCAGCATCGAACAGAAACTTGGTTCACCAATACTCTCCAGTGTTCTGCATCCGAATCGGGTGACCTACTATGAAGAATTTGAAGATGAGAATACCGGTGATATGCACAAACGTGGTGTAGAAATTATCTATGATGATGCGTTACGTGCCAAATCCATTCGCCGATTCGGTTTTGATGAAAAAAAGCCTGAAAAATCCGGCTGGTTTTGATGAACAGATTAAAATATCTGGCCATGGGGCCAATGTTATTTGCGCTTGGCTGCGCCCATGTTCCGAATCTTGCCCTGCATCAACAGTCAGAGCATAAAGCAGAGGTTACCGGAACAGCCTCGGTTGGTGATCGCAGCGCCTCGGTACTGACATCTGATCCCCTGCTCGCCGGCCTTCAGAAAGAAGACATTGCCAATGCAAAAAAGATGACCAGACAACGCTATCTGCATAGTTGGAAAACCATTGCACAGCGCTCCCGGTTTGTTCGCCACCGGCTGGTTGATGCCCTGAACAAACTGAATGCACCAACATCATTGCAAGTCATCCCGGTTGTAGAGTCCTCATATAATCCTTATGCCATATCCCATTCAGGCGCTATCGGTCTGTGGCAACTGATGCCGGCCACAGCTCGCGGCCTTGGTGTACACTCGAATAAAAAATTTGACGGCAGAAGGGAGATTGATGCTTCCACAGTAGCAGCGGTTCGCTACCTACAACAACTGCATCAGCGCTTTAACAGTTGGCCACTGGCTTTCGCGGCTTACAATATCGGCCCGAATGCTCTGGCCAAACAATTGAAGAAACACGCATGGAAAAATTCCGATGGCCTGGACAGCATACCGATTCCTATAGAAAACCGCGCCTATGTTCAGCATATTATTGGTATGGCAGCTTTGCTTCAGGAACATACATTCAGTTTCCCGGAACCCGTCAAAACACGCAAGGTGGCGCTGACTGCACCGATTGATATTAACAGACTTGCCAAAATCAGCGGCATGGAAGAAAATGAACTTTTCCGTTTCAATCCGGTTCTGAATCAGTCCCAATACCTGAAAACGAATATCACCATCCATATCCCCGAAACCCGTCATGAGACCATCCGGAACAAAATGACCATGGCAGGCCCCCGGTTTATTCAAAAAGCGGTAGGCAAAGGTGACACCCTGTGGAGCATTGCCCGCGCGCATCATACCAGTGTCAGCACATTGAAAAATCTGAATAAGAACGTCGGAAAATATTTACATATAGGACAAATACTGAAAGTACCGGCTGATCATCTGGCCAGTGCCGGTGCCA
>CAZWWF010000075.1:0-6598 GCA_964636805.1 uncultured Zetaproteobacteria bacterium | reverse complement strand
GAATTTCTTGCCCATTTATCTGCCGTATCGATGCAACAACCCGACAAGCAATCAGATTTCGTAATGATGCTCGCCTCCGACCAAATTCGCGTCGCTTTGTTAACAACACACATGGCTTTACGTGATGTACCAAATGCATTAAATACAAGTGCAACACTGAAATGTTTGCAAATCGTAGATCACGACCTGCGTTCCCGTTTCGGCATAGAAGCCCCACGCCTGGCTCTATGCGCACTCAATCCGCACGCGGGTGAACAGGGCCACTTTGGTCGCGAAGAAATAGATATTCTGGCTCCGGCTGCACAACAGGCACGTGATTATGGCTTAAATGTAACCAATCCGTTACCTGCCGATACGGTTTTTTCCGCCAACATGAGACAAGCGTATGATGCTATTGTCTGCTGTTATCATGATCAGGCCCTGATTCCCTTAAAAACCCTGAGCTTTGGTGAAGCCGTGAATATAACGCTCGGATTACCGTTTATCCGAACCAGCGTTGATCATGGCACCGCGCTTGACCGGGTAGGTGCTGAAGATGTATCCTGTACTAGTCTGCTTGCAGCCATACATATGGCTCGTCAAATGAGTGCCAACGGCTAGTCGGCACAATTCAGACAAGCAATTCATATCAGGAGGTTCAAGTGCAGATCAATCAGCTTGCCGGCCAGATACTGCTCGCCTCCCCGACTCTGGATGACCCCAATTTCAGAGATGCTGTTGTACTCATATGTCACCATAACTCTGAAGGCTGTATGGGATTGATTATCAATCGTCCGAGGCAAATCGATGTGTTTGAAGTCCTGCACGACCTTGGTATTTACATACCTGATAGCAGACGTGATATGCACACACGTTTACCAACAGTCTTTGAAGGTGGACCAATTGACGATTTCAGAGGCTTTGTACTTCACGATGGTTGGCATATCTATGAATCAACGATGCAGATTTCACAGGAGTTACACCTGACAGCATCACGGGATGTACTGGAAGACCTCGGGGATGAAGACGGTCCCGAGCATTATTTGCTTATACTCGGTTATGCGGGCTGGCAGGCCGGACAACTGGAACGCGAGTTATCTAACAATGACTGGCTTATCGCACCCGCAAGCCACCATATCGTCTTTCAGGAACCGCCGGAGAACCGCTGGGAGTTCGGAGCTCGAAGCATGGGGATTGAACGCAGCCATCTATCCAGCCAAGTTGGCCATGCATGATGAAAGAAAGTATCAGGATAATGCTGATCGGCTTGCATCTGCAAGTAATTTAATCAGCAACCTCTTCAGCCATATTTCATCGGAGTTGCCAAAATGCTTATATGCAAATCCGGTTACTGATCGACTGCATGAGCGGCTCACCTATATCCAGCATCAATCCTTCATCTTCGGCTTCAACCATAATACGCAATTTAGGCTCGGTTCCTGACATCCGCACATTGATCCGACCACCATTGCCCAGACGTCCTTCAGCATCACGAATAAGTTCCATAACCTGCGCATCAGCCAGTACATCCTTACGCTCCGGCATAACAATATTCCACATCTTCTGAGGAAATAACGTCATATTAACAGCCATATCTGCCAAAGGCTTTTCCTGCTCACTCATGGCCGATAGCAACTGAAGTGCAGTCATCAGGCCATCACCTGTCGTGTTATGGTCGAGAAGAATCATATGACCAGACTGCTCACCGCCGATATTGCACCCTTTGGAACGCATCATTTCCAGGACATAACGGTCACCCACTGCGGCGCGGAACATGGCAAGTCCCATACCTCTCAGGTATCGCTCGAGCCCCATATTACTCATGACCGTGGTCACTACGCCGCCGCCACTCAAAACACCTGCGTCATGCGCATGTTCAGCTAAAATCGCAATTACCCTGTCACCATCGACAATCTGACCATTGCTATCACATGCTATCAGTCGATCCGCATCACCATCAAGTGCCAGACCAATATCTGCACCTGATTCAATCACACGCTGAATCATGGATTCCGGGTAAGTTGAACCGCATTCCCGGTTGATATTATAACCATCCGGATCGTCGTGCATGCTGATCACACTACAACCCAGTTCTTGCAGAATACGCGGTGCCACATCATAGGCTGCACCATTGGCACAATCGACGACGACTTTAAATCCGTCCAGGCGTATTCCGTGTGGCAGTGAGCCTTTAAGAAATTCGATATACCGACCACGAGCATCATCAATACGTGCCGCTTTACCAACTTCCAGCGCTGGTGGCAATGGCGGCAGGGCATCAATACACGCCTCGATTTCCAATTCAATTTCATCGGCCAGCTTAAAACCATCCGCTGCAAAAAACTTGATACCATTATCCCCCGCGGGATTATGCGAAGCTGACAGCATAACACCTGCATCAGCACGTAAGCTGCGTGTCAGATAAGCCACTGCCGGTGTTGGAACCGGGCCAACAAGCAAGACATTCATACCCTGTGCAGTCAGCCCTGCGCACAACGCCGATTCAATCATATAACCGGATAAGCGCGTATCTTTTCCAATCAGTATATGGGGCTGATGTGACAGGTGCTTCGTCAGCACATGTCCGGCAGCACGGCCCAGAGTCAGTGCAAATTCAGCCGTCATCGGACTTTTATTGACCGTACCGCGTACGCCATCCGTGCCAAAATAGTGTCGTATCATGGTTTATCTCCCGCTACAGTATTACTGCGCAGACGCGCTCTTTTCCGCAACAGAACACCCAGCACAACAATATCCACTTTGTTCTTAAAAAGTCTGATTGCCTTGCCGGATGGACTTTCAATGCCCGTTCTGGTTTCAAATGAACCCTCTTTCAGATCGGGCCGAATGGGCGTCGTATCCACTTCACGCAGCGCTTCCAGCCATACTTCAGGGCCAGTGAGTTCCACCTGTTGAGGTTTAATACTGATGATTTTCACCTGCCAGCCCTCAGGCAGTTCAAAATGGGCTTTCACCGGCACTGAACGCTTGACCAGCCTGTCCACCTGCAATTCGAGACGGTCCGGTTGAACCTTTTCGATATGCAAACCCACCGGCAAGGATACGGATGACAATTGCGGAGCACGCTCGACGACACCCGGTGTAGTCAGGTCGGATGCATTAACAGGCACAGTCAAATCCTGTTGGTCCAAATCCTTCAGTCGGGATTGCAATCCATTGATAGTCAGCCGGACATGATCAGGCAAGTCATTTACAATCACCATATCCGCTGGCAATCCCTGCACCTGCAACGGCACATCCATGCTGACAGAGCCTTCGCCCTGACCATGAACCTGCAACCACAGGGCAATCGCGATCAATACGGCCCAGAACTGCAGATTATATTGTCGAAACAATTTTATATACTGATTCATAAAGCCGGGTCCGAAGCGACTGGGCCGCTATTTTGTGATACCGTCGTTATAGAGGAAAGACGCTGCTCAAGAGCCTGATGCAATTCCCGGCTACTTAGGGCATCCCCCATCTGACCGTCTTCCACCAGGTGTACTTCGCCTGTTTCCTCGGACACCACAATAACCAACGCATCAGTTTCCTCGGTCAGGCCAACAGCGGCCCGGTGGCGCGTGCCGTAGTTGCCGGGAACAGCATTAGCCTGTGCTAAAGGTAACAGCACCCTGGCAGCGACAATTCTCCCACCGGCCACATCAGGATCAATCACCACAGCACCATCATGCATGGGCGCATCAGTACAAAACAGTGCCTGAATGATGTCCGGTCGTAATGGTGCATCCATTTCCACACCCGAATCAAACAAATGTCTTAAACCGGTATCACGCTCAATGACCAACAGGCCGCCCCAGCCACGGTGAACCAGCGAAAAGGCTGATTCGACCACCTCATCCAGCAGCACTTTACCAGGCCCGTTCCCGCCTGACAGCGGATTAATTGCCACACGCATCAAAGCACGTCTGATCTCCTGCTGAAACAATACAACCAGAATGACCATAAAAGCCGAGAAGAAATGGCCGAACATCCACTCCACAGTAAACAGGCCGAATACACGCGCCAACTGATAGGTCACCACAACAATTGCCACGCCAATCAACATCTGTACCGCACGGGTTCCTCGGATCAGGCGCAGGAAAAAATAGACCACGACCGCAACGACCGTAATATCTACGACATCAGCAATGCCAAACTGCCAGCTACCCATCAGAGTGATTTACCTCGCATAACATAATCGAACTCAGGATAATTCGATTACTTCAGCTTGCAAGAGAAAAGGCTGCCGGATCGGTCAGTGCATATGCAACCCGAATAGCCCGGCCTTGTAATGCAACATCATGTACACGCAGCATATCGGCGCCATAAGCAATACCAACAGCGCCGGCCACAGCAGTTTCCAGCTCACGGTCTTCTACCGGGCAACCAGTCAACAGACCAAGAAATGACTTGCGTGACACTCCCAGCAGGAGCGGCATATTAAATTTACTCTTAAAATATCCGATAGAGCGAATCAATGATACATTATCAGATAAACGCTTGCCAAAACCAATACCGGGATCCAGTACAATGGATGATAGATGCACGCCTGCCTGCAAGCACACCTCTATTCGCTGTTCAAAGAAATTTGATACTTCCTCAATGACATTATGATATTCAGGCTTTAGCTGCATTGTTTCAGGTTTCCCCTGCATATGCATCAGACAAACATCGGCACCTGTATCCGCTGCAACGTGCAGGCTCTCGGTATCAGACCCGAGAGCACTGACATCATTGATCATAGTAGCGCCGGCATGCATGGCCTGACGCATCACTTCTGCTTTTGTTGTATCCACAGACACAGTACAACCCAGTTGACTCAATTCCCGAACCACCGGAATCACTCGTGCCAATTCCTCCTGTAATGATACTGCTATAGCACCAGGTCGGGTCGATTCCCCACCAACATCAATAATTGCTGCACCCTGCTTCCACATCTCCAAACCATGACTCACAGCAGCTTCAACATTGATACCTTCATTGTCGAGAAAAACACCACCATCCGAAAATGAATCGGGGGTGCAATTTAGCACCCCCATGATCCATACACCGCCATCTTTAGAGCGCTGCCAGCGCGATGGCATCAGTTCGCCTCGGCCTCATCTCCGGAAGGTTTATCTGCCTTGGGTTCACTGCCGACATCCACCTTCGCAGAAGGTTCTTCCGGCGGGGTGTGATTTGATCCGGCCGGCTTTTCGTACTCCTTGATCAACAGAGGCTCCTTCCCCTCCATAACCCGATCAATATCGGTTGTATCCAATGTTTCATATTTGATCAGAGCCTTGGCCAGCAGATGCAGCTGATCCATGTGTTTTTCCAGAATATGTTTGGCTCGGCCATAATTTTCTTCGATGAGTTTACGCACGACAGCATCGATCTTGCGTGCTGTCTCCTCGGATATATTGGTCTGACGTGTAATTTCACGACCCAGGAAGGGTTCATGCTCGCGCTCACCATAGACCATCGGCCCCAGCTCATCAGACATACCCCATTGGGTTACCATATTGCGTGCCAACTGGGTGGCACGTTCAAAATCGTTGGAAGCACCAGTGGTCATCTGCCCCAGCACCAGCTCCTCACCAAGTCTGCCACCCATCATGATAGCAATCTGATCACGCAGATATTCCCTGTCATGATTGAACCTGTCCTCTTCCGGCATCTGCATGGTAATGCCCAGCGCCTGACCACGTGGAATAATGCTGACCTTGTGTACCGGATCAGCATTCTTCAAATGCTTGGCTACCAGCGTATGGCCAGCTTCATGGTAGGCTGTCGTTTCCTTCTGCTCATCCGAGATAATCATTGAGCGCCGTTCGGTACCCATCATCACCTTGTCCTTGGCTGTCTCGAAATCAGCGCGCGTGACTTTATCACGATCATAGCGAGCTGCATTCAACGCAGCTTCATTAACCAGATTGGCCAGATCTGCGCCTGAAAAACCCGGCGTACCTCGCGCCAGTTCCTTGGAATTCACATCACTCGATAACGGCACCTTGCGCATATGCACCTTTAAAATCTGTTCACGACCCAGCAGATCAGGGCGTGGCACAACCACCTGGCGATCAAAACGCCCGGGGCGTAACAGGGCCGGATCAAGAACATCAGGACGATTGGTCGCGGCTACCAGAATAACGCCTTCGTTGGACTCGAAACCATCCATCTCCACCAGCATCTGGTTCAACGTCTGCTCACGCTCATCATTGCCGCCACCGATGCCGGCACCACGGTGGCGCCCCATGGCATCAATTTCATCTACAAAGATAATGCATGGCGCATGTTTTTTGGCCTGCTCGAACATATCACGCACACGCGATGCACCGACACCAACAAACATTTCTACAAAATCGGAACCTGAAATGGAGAAAAATGGCACGTCCGCTTCGCCGGCAATAGCGCGGGCCAGCAAGGTTTTGCCCGTGCCGGGAGGACCGACGAGCAACATTCCTTTGGGGATTTTTCCTCCGAGCCGGGTAAACTTGGAAGGTTCTCGCAGAAACTCAATCACTTCAGTGACTTCCTGCTTGGCCTCATCACATCCAGCCACATCTTCAAAGGTAGCACGTGCAGTATCCTGATTGAGCAATTTTGCCTTGCTCTTGCCAAAACCCATGGCCCC
>CAZWWF010000074.1:5155-6860 GCA_964636805.1 uncultured Zetaproteobacteria bacterium | reverse complement strand
ATATCATGGCTGCCGTGCAACCAGCGCATTACGATCAGATTGATGATCAGGCCGATCGCTGCAATCCATAACACCATACCACCCTGAACGACCGGAGGGTTGGCCAACCGCCCTGCTGCTTCCCAGACAATCCAGCCGCTGAGAAACCACAGCATTAAACCGTTCACCTGCGCAGCCAACACTTTGGCGCGACCGTAACCATAGGTCATTTGGCTGTGAGCAGGCCGCCCGGCAATACGCCCGGCAAGCATGGCTAATCCCAACGCAACGACATCCGAAACCATGTGGCCTGCATCTGCCAGCAATGCCAGCGAATTGGCCATCAATCCGCCAACCAGTTCCACCACAGCGAACGCCGCCGTCAACCAGAAGGCGGCGTTCAATGCATGGTGATGATTAGCATGGCTCATGAATGGCATATTATCAGCATTTACAACGCATAGAGCAAAGAAACAACATCATGATTCATCATGTTCTTCTTTTAATTTATTGCTGCTAAAACGACCAAACAGGCACGGCAATACAAACAGCGTGAGCAGTGTTGAGGAAACAAGGCCGCCAACAACCACGGTTGCCAATGGTTTTTGAATTTCCGAACCAATCCCTGTCGCCAGCAGCAGGGGAACCAGGCCCAGTCCTGCAATCATGGCCGTCATCAATACCGGCCTTAAACGACTCTCGGCGCCATTGCATATGGCTTCATTGATATCATTGCAATCATCCCAGTGCCGATTAATTGCATCGACCAGCACCACACCATTCAGCACAGCCACGCCGAACAGGGCAATGAAACCGATACTCGATGGAACAGACAAATACTGACCCGATGCCCATAAAGCCAGAATGCCGCCGATCAATGCCATCGGTACATTCAGCATAATCAGTGTGGCCTGACCCACGGAATGGAACATGAAATAGAGCAACAGAAAGATCATTAATAATGACAATGGTACCACGACCATCAGCTTGGCCTGTGCACGTTGCTGATTCTCGAACTGGCCACCGAACACCACGGCATAACCCGGTGGCAGATTGATTTCGTTCTGAATACGCTGATCCAGTTCGGCCACCAGAGAGCCCATATCCCGGCCCTCCACGTTGCTCTGAATCACCACACGGCGCTGAACATCATCACGCCTGATCATTGGCGGCCCCTGCTCCACATCAATCGATGCCACATCTTCCAGCCGTACCCACCCGCCATCAGGTGCTTGCAGAATCAGGTTGCCAATGGCTTTCGGGTTATCACGAAAATCCCTGGCTAAACGCACATAGATATTATAACGCTCGTTGCCGGAAATCACCTGCCCTGCAGTAGCTCCACCAATAGCATTAGCCACCAGATTCATTACATCATCCACCGGAATGCCGTAACGATCCAGCTTGCTGCGATCGGGACGAATCACCAATTGGGCTTCACCCTCAATCTGCTCCATTGCCACATCGCGCGTACCTTCAACTTGTTTGGTCAGTGTTTCGATCTTTTTGCCCATTTCGGCCAGCACTTTCAGATCCGGTCCAAACAGTTTGATTGCCAGAGCCGCCTTGACGCCAGATATCAACTCATCAACACGCATGGCGATCGGCTGGGTAAATGCGATCAACAAACCCGGTACCACTTCCATTTTTTCGCGCATCAGCTTCTGCAGGGCTTGCCTGTCACTGGCGCTTGTCCATTCCGCGACCGGTTTTAAGCCAACAAACA
>CAZWWF010000074.1:0-5055 GCA_964636805.1 uncultured Zetaproteobacteria bacterium | reverse complement strand
GCTTGCCTGTCACTGGCGCTTGTCCATTCCGCGACCGGTTTTAAGCCAACAAACAGCTCGACATTTGACACCGGTTCCGGATCGCCGCCGATTTCCGCGCGCCCTATTCGGGCTGATACATAGGTCACCTCCGGAAATGCATCAATCAACACTTTCTCCAGCTTTCCTCCCATCTCTTTTGCATAGGATAACGAAGAAGACGGTGCCAGCGTAACCCGAATCGCCAGCGTGCCTTCTTCCAGTTCAGGCACAAACTCCGTACCCAGAAAAGGGACAATGGCAATGGTTAATACAAAGGCCACGGCTGCTCCACCCACCACGCGCTTACGCGCGTTCAAGGCAGAGCGGAGCAGGCGATGATAAGCCCGGGCTATAGGCGCCAGTACAGGACTCTCCTTGTGAACTACGCCTTTGGTAAAGGCATAGGTTGCCAACACCGGCATTACAAATATTGCCACCAGCAATGATGCAAACATGGCAAAGCAGATCGACAGCGCCATCGGTGTAAACATCTTGCCTTCCACACCTTCCAGCGAGAACAGAGGTGTGAACACCAGCAGGATAATAAGAACGGCAAACAGCACCGGCCGCACCACTTCTTTGGAGGCTTCGGTAATACGCAGTGGAATGCCTGCACTGTTTTCCCGGCCATGATTCCCCTTGGGCATTTTCTCCAGGTGTTTGAAGATATTTTCCACCATCACCACGGAACCATCAACCATCATCCCGATGGCAATAGCCAGTCCACCGAGGCTCATCAGATTGGCCGAAATACCATAATGCTGCATCACCGCCAATGCTGATAATACTGAAATGGGTACGGACAACAGCACCAGCGTCGCTGCCCGCACATTCATCAAAAACAGAAACAAAATGATGATAATCAGTACAAATGCTTCGATCAGCGCTTTCTCTACTGTCCATACCGCTTTGTTGATCAAATCGGATTGATCATAAAACGGCTGAATCGTGACACCCTTGGGCATGGATTTCTGCACAATTTCCAGGCGGGATTTCACATCATCAATGGTATTTTTTGTATTGGCTCCAAAACGTTTCAGAACAATGCCAACCACCACTTCGTCAAGATCCTGAACCTGGCCGGAAGCGGTGCGCTCCATCATCGTCACTGCGCCCTGACGAATTTGACCGCCAAAAGCCACGCTCGCCACATCCCGCACACGGACTGATGTACCATCAATGGTTTTAACCGGAATGGCCGCAATAGCTGCAAGCCCGTCTTTGCCGCTGGGCACCCAACCCACGCCACGAATAACTAACTGTTCATCTCCCTGCGGCAGATACCAGCCACCGGCATTACGGTTGTTGGCTTCAATGGCACTGACCACATCACCCACATGCAGGTTATATGAAAGCAAGCGCTCCGCATTCAGTTGCACCTGATATTGGCGCACCTCACCGCCGTAGGAGAGAATATCCGTCACGCCTTCAACCGGCATCAGCATCAGTTTGACTACCCAGTCGTTCAATGCCCTGAGGGTCATTGCATCAAAACCGGCAGCCGGATCGGACTTGATGATATATTGAAATACCTGGCCAAGACCTGATGTGTTCGGCCCGATCTTCGGTATGCCTGCCCAGGCAGGTACCGTTTGGCGAGCATCCTGAAGTTTCTGGAACACCAGCTGTCTGGCAAAATAGATATCCGTACCTTCTTTGAACACCACCGTGATCACAGATAGTCCTGTTTTGGAGATCGAACGTACTTCTTCGACATCAGGCAAGGAATACATCACCGCTTCAATCGGGTAGGTGATGAGCTGTTCCACCTCTTCCGAGGCCAGACCCTGCGCTTCGGTATTAATCTGTACCTGCACGTTGGTGACATCGGGAAAAGCATCCAGATTCAACTTCGGCACGACAAATACCGCATAAGCCATAGAGCCGATCAACAGCATAAGGATCAGTAAACGGTTATTAACCGCCGCATCAATCATTTTTGTAAGCATGATCGATACCTCTAATGGTTATGTGCTTCAAAACCGGCCTTGGCCAGCTCTGAAGCGAGCACAAATGCGCCCTTCACAACAACAGTCTCGCCCGCTTTGACGCCGGTAAGGATCGGTAACAGTCCCATATTCACCTTGCCGACGGTCACTTCGCGGCGCTCAAAATGGCCCGGTTCCTCCTCAACAAACACAATTAACTCACTTCCCTGACGCTGAATGGCCTGTTCAGGCAGAAGCAGTGTTTTTTCACCGGAACCCGTTGCAATCTCTGCACTTACAAACATGCCGGGATGCAGCAGGTCATCACTGTTCTGAATTTCCAGGCGTACGCCGGCAGTGCGGGTGATGGCATCGAGCTGGTGATGAATATTAATGACAGTGCCCGGATAATTTCCCTTGCTCCCTTTAGGCGTAACCGATGCAATTTGACCAATGCGGATATCTGACAGTAATGATTCCGGAATTTTGGCTTCAACCCATACATGCGATTCATCCACCACCTGCATCAGGCGACTACCCGCCGGCAGGTGCTGACCAAGGCGAAAATCATCGGCCACAACAGTACCGGCATGAGGCGCCCGCAGTGTCAACAGGCCGTAAACATCCTGCTTTAATAACGTGGAGATATCACCTTGATTCAAACCGTAGGAATAGAGCGTTGCTTTGGCTGCGGCCAGATTGGCATGCATCGCCTGATACGTACTGTCAGCCTGCTGCAAACGTGCCTGGGAAATTATTTTTTGTTTTGCCAGTTTTTTCAGACGCGTCAATTCCTGTCTGCTTCTATTGTGTTCAGCCCGGGCCTTGAGATAATTCGCCTGCGCCTGTGCAAGCGACGTACTGTTCAGAGTGACCAGTTTCTGTCCTTTTTTCACATGATCGCCCAGGCGCACATGCCGTGCATAAACCATGGCATCGACCAGCGTAGTAATATCCGCCAATGCATAGGCATTAAATGCCACCGTTCCGGGAGCAGTGATCGCTTGCATTGCCGGACGCAGCTGCAATGTTTCAGTCATAATACCAGCCTGCTTTATTTGCGCAGGCGTCAGTTTGATTACGCCACTCTCTTCATGGCCACCTCCTTTATGACTGCTTTCTTTATGATCATTGCTCCCGGCTTCATCATGACCATGCTCTCCCGCGATGACCGGAGCACTCATCAAAAATGTGAATATTGTTAAACATAAAATAACTGTTTTCATGATTGGATTCCTTTAAGAATATATTCGGGATGGCCGAGCACCCGGGCCAGTCGGATTCGGGCCAGCCAGGCCTGTTTGATGATTTCAAGCGCAGTCATGCGAGCATCAAGTCCCTGCCTGATATGCACAACCAGTTCTTCCAGGTCCAACTCGCCTGCATCATAGGCTTTTTGAGCCAGCTTGATGGTGTCTTCGGCACTCTGCTGCATATTTGAACTGATAATGCCGGACAGAGCCCGCATGGCGTTGGTATGGTTGGCAATAGCGCTTTCTACCGCATAACGCAATTGCTGCGTTGACCATTCCAGCCCTGTATTCACCCGTTCTTTTTGAGCCAGTGCAGCGCGGTACGCACCCTGATGACTATTCAATACAGGAAACGGAATCGTGATACCAAACTTGATCAGATTTTCACCGGCTTCGCGACCGCTCATCGCACTCAGTGATATATCGGGAATGCGCGACACGCTGGCCAGATCAGCCTGAGCCGTCGATTGAGCCAGCCTTGAACGCAGGGCTGAAAGATCCGGTCGTGATTCCAGTGCAACCTTGTATGCATCGGTTGGTGGTTGCCAGCTTGTCAGCAGTTCGGGCAGTTTCAAGCTGGAAAACTTTCCCTGCCCCTGAGTTTGCATTTGACCACTGCGCCCCAGAGCGATCAGATAAGCTTGCCTGCTTTGTGTTAAAAACTGTCTGGCAACAGTCGTTGCATTCAGTGCAGAAGAATAAGCTGATTGGGCAAGATTGGCATCGAGCTGGCTGGATTGACCCAGCTTTAATTGCAAGGCCACGGCATGGCTGACTTTTTTCAACATCTCACTCTGTTGGCTACGCAAATCAAATGCCTGTTCAGCCAGTGAGAGCGTTACATAAGCCCGGGCGGCTTCAATCATCAGTTGCTGACGGGTGTTTTCCCGACTCTTGCTAACAGCATCCAGAGCGGCCTGAGCCGATTGTTCTCTAAGCCCCCGTTTGCCACCAATTTCGATACCCTGAGACAGGGTAATATAATAATCATTCGCTGTACCCCCGCCATTCAGACGTCGGCGTTGCGGCTCCAGAGAAAGCTCCGGGTTATAGGCATAAGCGCCCTGTTCCGTCAGATTTCCTCTGGCTACTGCAATAGATTGATCAGCCATTTGCAACATCGGATGCTTCGCGGCTGCGATATCCATCGCCTCCTGCAGCGAATCAGCATAAGCATAGATTGGGTGAATGCATAACAGCATTCCGGTTAAAAAAAATCGTGTACGCACAGTTTTCCCCCTGTGAAATAGAATAAGTGAACGGGGAAGCTGATTTTTTCAGAACTGAGTTGTTCAGTGGCAGCTTGAGAGCATCAGTGAGACCGTCAAAAGATCAGACTGGCTCTTCAGCCATTAAAATCAGCTGTACAAAAACCTGGGGGGTTGTTCGATTAAGTGGGAAATCTCGGGAAGGTTCAATGAGGCCAAAAAATTGACCGGTTCAGGATGAGCGCAGGGCTGGCTTTGAGTATGGCCCAGCTGCCCCAGAAACACGTGCGCAGCATGGGCTGCACAGGTCTGGTCAATTGGGGAGCTATCATGATCCGTGTCTGATTGGGACGATGCAAAATGCGCAGGTGCATCCGCTGCATGGCATACATCAATGCCCGCACCGCAGACAAACATGCCCATTTGCAGAGAAAAAACGGCAATCCAGGCCAGAGAACGCATGATGCGAACGCTAGGTATCGAACTTTGCGATAGCAAGAGATTTGGTAATAAAGTAAAATAATGACGCCTGTGCATAGATTCTCAGATACCGCATGAGATAAAAATCAGCATCTCCCTATCTGCATCTGTTCTTTCATGGCATCCTTGATAATGGCAATCCCCCCCCGAATCACAATCAGTGCA
>CAZWWF010000073.1:0-6863 GCA_964636805.1 uncultured Zetaproteobacteria bacterium | reverse complement strand
TGTCCTTACGGTCGTTATTGATAGCTGCAATGATTTTCTTTACCACCTCTTCGGGTGCATCCATATTCATATTTGTCGCTTCGCCCATCTGCATGATCACATCGTTGTTCATCGGTGTTTTCACTGCACGGGGTGCGATATATGTTACCTTGACATTGGTATCCGCTAGTTCACGACGCAGGGCTTCAGAAAACCCGCGCAGCCCGAACTTCGTGGTTGAATAGGCCGTGAAATAAGCAAAACCAATTGATCCGAAAATTGAACCTACATTGACGATGCGGCCTGAATTCTGAGCCAGCATTGATGGCAGAATCGCCCGCGCCAGCCACATTGGCGCCAGCAGATTAACCCGCATCATCAGTTCCAGTTTATCCGGGTTCTCATCTTCAAAGGCAGAAAAGCTGTTAATTCCGGCCAGATTGATCAGCAGGTCAATGCCGCCCAACAATTCATGACATTCCGCAGCAGCAATCCGACACCCTTCAGCCGAGGACAAATCACCGGCTACAGGATGCGAACCCTGTAATTCCTCCGCTACCTGATGCAGCGCATCGGCATTGGCGTCCACCAACGCCAACGTAGCACCTTTGTCTTGCAAGGCTTTGGCCAGAAGTCGACCCATGCCACCAGCTGCACCGGTCAGAACAACGCGTTTACCTTTGACTTCCATCTATGATTCCTCCAGCCGGATCAACGGCAAACTGCGAAATATATCACCGTACAATTTATAGAACATTTTAGCACCATGCACAACAGCTTGTTTGTCCGCATCCACATCGAGCTTATTCATTAGTTTTTCGTAAAAATCCACATGCCCGACATCCAGTGAACCATGCGAATTCAGATAAGAGAATGCAGTTTTAGGCAGCCCAAGACTCTGTTCAATATTACCCGCAGCATTTGTTGCCAGCGCCACACTGGTGCCCTCGAGCACAAGCACCATCCCAAAGAAACCGGCAGGATTGTTTCGATAAATCGTATCGTAGGCATATGCGACCATCAGTTCAGTCGCCGCCATCGGCGTTTCGCTACGCACAGCCTCCTTATCGCCACCACAGGCCGCGATATCGTTCAGAATCCACTCCTGATGACCCATCTCTTCTTCAATATATTCACCAATAGCCTCACGCAGCCATTCCAGCCGCTCAGGCAAGCGGCCTCCGGTTGCCATCAATAACGGCACCGTATGTTTGACGTGGTGATAGGCCTGCCCCAGAAAGGCCAGATAGCTCTGCAAGGATAACTCCCCACGCGCTCCCAGACCGATAAACGGGATCGATAATAAATCATTGCGTTCGCTTTCCGTCGCCGCAATCAACTCATCATAAAATGCCATTCAGTTCTCCTCATACAATCGGTTTATTTTGTCAGCGTATGCCTTGAAAATATGCTCTCTCCTCGGCCTGCCCGTACCCGTCCATAACCCATTGGCGACGCTAAAAACCTCATCCGCTATCAGCCATGCCGACACCCGCGCATAATCCGGCAGGCGTGCATTGGCAGCATCCACTGCCTGCTGCACCGCTTCAGTGCAGGCAGACTCTGGCGCAACGATGACAGCAACATTAAACGGACGTGCTTCACCGAAGACACAGCACTGGGCAATAGCCAGCTCGATGGATAATTCCCGTTCCACCCATTCCGGCGACACATTACGCCCGAATGCAGTGATAAAAATATGTTTTTTGCGACCGCTGAGATACAGAAACCCGTCTTCATCCAGATAACCGATATCACCAGTCGGCCAGTAATCCTCCACGGTCTGTACAGCATCACCCAGATAACCGGAGAACAGCGCACCGCGCACAAGTATCTCGCCATCTTCGGAAAACTTTATATCCACATGTGGTAACGGTTTGCCAACGCTGCCCGGCCTGCAACCACCAATATGATTCACCGCAACAACACTGGCCGCTTCGGAAAGACCATATCCCTCATATACAGGCAATCCAAGCACTTCGGCACGTTCCAGCAAATGAGTGGAAACCGGTGCCCCACCAACCGCGATGTAGCGCAAACAGGCTGGACGTGCCCCCCCCTGTTCAAGGGCAGCAACCAACGCATGTAACATCTGGGGGATCATAATGCAGGTTGTTGATTTGGATGTATGCAGGGCCATGACAAAACGTTCGATATCCAGACCACTGGCTCCGCTCATACCAACAGCAGCCATGCCTGGCACAACTATTGTGGCACCAACCAGAAGAGGTGCATACAAGCCGCCAATATTTTCCAGCAATGTGGCATAAGGCAGTAATGATAAATGCCGATCTTCAATCATAGCACCGGTTGTGCCTGCAAGGGATGCCGCCACGGTTTCCATTTTCGACTGCTGCAAACAAACCCCTTTGGGTTCACCGGTTGAACCGGATGTAAAGGTGACTTTCGCACAACCATCCGGCAATTCAATTTCAGGGGTCTCAATGGCAATCATTTCAAGTGTGACAGATAACTGCTGCGCTGGCTGATGGTCGATCGACAAACCTCGCAGCAGCGCTTTCATCGATTCGCTCCTGTCGGTAATCAGGGCATCTGCACCGGCCTGTTGAAGCAGATGTCCGATCTGGGCCGGTGAAAAAAAATGGGGTACTGGAATCAGTGGAATTTTCGCCTTGATGCTGGCCAGATCCGCCACGACCCATGCTGGCGAATTATCCGCAGCCAATGCCAGTGCCTGTATTCCTGTTTGCTGCAATTCAGCTGCCAGCGTCGTAACCGCAGCCAATAATTGTTTATATGTGAGCGATGCTGTTGCGGAATCCAGTGCTATACGGTCCGGGTATTCGATAGCAAAGCGATCCAGAGCCTCCAGTACCCGGCTCAATCGGCGACCCCATCAACCTTCCTGCCCAGCCGCGCCGCATCTCTCAAACCGGCTTCCTCGGCAGAAGCCCATGTGTCGCGCAAGCTGGCCCACAGCTCCTGCAGGTTATCATGCCCCTGCCTGATATCACCAAAGCAAACAACCGGATGAGCATCATAATAGGTGCCCCACTTGGCGACCTCTTCGGGTGGCAGCATATTTTCATCTGCCGCCATCAATTCCCAGATATCCAGTCCCAGTCTCCGGAATGAATTGCGCATACGCGACACACCGGTAAATACCAGCCAGCGACAACCCAATGACCACATGTAAGCTGTACCGCCAATCAGGGCCATACGTGCATCACCCGGTTCAGCCTCGGCCAGATTGCCTACTTCAATGATTTCAGAACGATTAACCGGTTTTCCGAGATAACGTGAGATGGCATCCTCGACAGGTTCGTCCAGATAGCTTTCAAGGAACAAACGTTCCTGTCCGGCCAACCGAAACCCCATGACTGCCCTATATTCTCCGTTGGCGCTGGCCACACGCATAATCTGTGGCATAAAGGAATCAATGTTTGCACCATAAGCTCGGGCATAGGTTTCTCTAATGTAGGCGGTCGTTTGATCCCACTCTGAGTCACCCGGCCTGATAACATCGAACAATGAAGCCCCCCATATTGTATGGTACCTATGCTAACCCTGCGTGCGGCACACTTAAAGTGACAGCACGCACTGAAATGTTTCTATCGAAGTTCAGTCGATAAAACAGATGCTTTCTTAATAATCCCTCAGCATCTGTTCAAATTCAGATAGCGAACGCTCAAAGGCCGGACGTTCAAATAAACGATCCATATAATCTTCGAGATTATTCCAGTTTGCAGTATCCACACCAATAGATTCCAGACGCCATAGAATCGGCATTAATGTCACATCAGCCAGTGTATATTGTTCACCAATGAAATATTTCTGACGAGCCAGATAGGAGTCCAGCGAGGCGAGATAAGTTTTGATCTTGCCAACGGCTTCTTTTTTCTTGCGGCTGTTCCGGGTATCGGCATACAACGGATACAGTTCACGTTCCAGCTGTAGAACTGCAAGACGCATCTGGGCACGCTCGGCCGGTGAACCCGGTTTCAGCGGCGGATGTGGATAGCGTTCATCCAGATATTCATTAACAACTGCGGATTCGAAAAAGACGATATCCCGATCAATGACAGTTGGGAGTTTGCCATAGGGGTTGATCTTGAGAAAATCAGCCGGGAGGTTGTCTGCTTCCAGTTCAGTCGTTTCGACCGGCAGTTCCTTCTCGGCCAGTACAATACGGGTACGATGCGAATTCGGACAATGCGGATCGGAATATAGCTTAACCATCTAAACCTCCAAAAGAAAAGCAGACCTGTAATTCATACCTAGCCTGCAAAAACGGTGGCGCACTATAGCGTCACTGCCAAAAAAATAAAGCTTTTTCTATTTTCCTTTTTAATTTCAATAAGTTATATAAACAATATTATATGCGACTTTAATGCTGTAATACGCCCAAGCGCAAGGTTTTGATCTATCATTGGAAGAAACAATCCTGTTTTCCAGAACTTCGATTTCTCTGAGTCAGTGTTGCAAGGATGTAATGGCAGCTTCGACTGCTTGAGGTAGTGGATTTCCATGGGCCAGCTTTGCGCTGATAGCTGAGGCGAGCCGGCAGCCGGTACCATGAGCCTGATCCAGGCTCCAGGCCTGTCTGACATGCTCAAGTTTGTATAATACGCCATCGCCATCACACAAATGGTCGGTGAGTTGTTCACCTTTGCCATGTCCACCTGTCAGCAATACGGCGCAATTCAATTTATCGACCAACGCTCTGGCCGTTGTTTCAGAGCGGTCACAGCGTTTACCCAACAGTGCATCAGCTTCATCAAAATTAGGGGTAATCAACGTAGCCAGCGGCGCCAATGCATTGATCAGTGTGTCGATAGCGCCGGTATCCAGTAATGTCCTGCCACTGCTGGACACTATGACCGGATCAATTACCAGTGCGCCCCGATGCCGCTGGGATAATAACGCCGAAATCAGGGCGATATGCTCAGCATCAACCAGCATGCCTGTTTTGACAACAGCCACATCATAATAATCAAATATGGCATGTATTTCAGCATCCAGTTGAGCCAGTGATACAGGCTCGATACGGGTAACCGCCAACGGGTTCTGGGCCGTTAGCCCAGTAATGGCCGAACAGCCATATACATCCAGTGCCTCAAACACGCGCAAATCCGCCTGAATCCCGGCTCCGCCACATGAATCGGAGCCGCCAATAGTCAGGCAGACTGGTCTGGGAGAAATCGAAGCACCTATGCCCTGTTCCATATTTCCACCAGTTTTTTCGCCCGAGTCTGGATATCATCTGTTGCAAACAAACCAGAAATCACGGCTGCGCAATCCGCCCCTGCAGCTTTGACCTGCGCGATATTGTTCTCCGTAATGCCGCCAATCGCACATAGATTTGCATCCGGAAACATGTGGCGTGCCTTGACCAGTCGGTTTAATCCAATTTCAGGAACTTCAGGCTTCGAATGCGTTTTCCACACAGCTCCAAAGGAAATATAATCTGCACCGTCTTTCAGTACCGATTTAGCAAATGCCGCATCAGCCCGGCAGGTAATACCGATAAGAAAACCATCACCTACTTCGTTTCTGAGCTGGACCAGGTTAGGTGCATCATCGCGACCCAGATGCACGCCATCGGCTTCGGCATCACAAGCCAGTGCAACAGAATCATTGATAATGAAATGAGCGCCATAATCGCTCGTCATGTTACGCAATGCTTTGGCACGTTTGATTTGTCGTTTATAGCCCTGCTTTTTATCGCGGAATTGCAGAATTCGCACACCGCCCTCCAAAGCTGCTTCCGCTTTGGCCAGCAAATCAGCCGTGTCCAGATCAGCCGGCAGAATAGCGTAGATGCCGGTCAGACGGTTACCATTTCTCAAAGCATCAGCCATCAATCAATTTCAGTAGATCAGTGAACTCAGTCAGTGAAACAACCCGGTCCGCATATTCCGGCGGCACATCCTGATAACCGTGTTCAGCAAAGGCGACCGTATGGCAGCCTGCATTAAAACCGGCTTCAACATCAAATCGGGTGTCCCCCACCATCACCGTCTCGGATGCATCCACACCCATAGCTTTGCAACACTGCCATAACATGTCCGGAGCGGGTTTCTTGGCAAAACCATCCTCCGGCGACAAAGCCAGGGTCAAATACGGGGTCAGGCCCAGTGCATCCAGCACCTTGACGCGCGCCTTGGCCGGTTTCGCTGTTACACAGGAAACGGGAATACCCTTATCTTTCAGCGTATCGAGTACCGTCATCACGCCTGAAAAAGGCTTGCCGAAATCTGCCGGATGCTGCTCATAAATATCGGCAAAGGCATGATACAACGCCATGGTTTCCTCGTGCTCCATCGGCAAACCCAACACATTGGATGCCAGCTTGTGCGCCCCGCCGCCCACATGCGGCTGTGTCTCTTCCAGACTCAAACGCAATTCATAACCAAGCGACTCCAGCGCCCGGTTGGCATTGGCCTGAATATCCGGCAATGCATCCACCAGTGTGCCATCCAGATCGAATATAAATGCTTTAGGATTTTTCATACTTTCCCCTTATATATTTAATAGATGCATATATTTCTTTAAGTACATCATTGTTATTTTCAGTGCCCAGACAACCATTCAGCAGCTGAATAACAACATCCATATCCTGCTCACAGGTCAATTGCCCCAGGGCCCAGGCAGCATGGCCGCGAATCAGCGATTCATTATCTCCCAAGACCTGCGCCAGATCATCGACAAACCCGGCATGCTCGGAGTTTCCCATGGCGATGCAAACATTGCGTAATAAACCACGCCGTCTGGTTCGCCGAACAGGTGACTTGCGAAAACGCTGCCGGAATCCGTCCTCATCGAGCCGCAGCAGACTAGCAAGATCGGGTAAATGATTCTCCCCTCGGGGTTCCAGGGGATCAGTCTGGAGATCATTTATCATGATCGGTTGACTGGCTGCA
>CAZWWF010000072.1:0-6998 GCA_964636805.1 uncultured Zetaproteobacteria bacterium | reverse complement strand
GTGCAGTATCCTGATTGAGCAATTTTGCCTTGCTCTTGCCAAAACCCATGGCCCCACCTTTGCCGCCGCCCTGCATCTGGCGCATAAAAAATACCCATACACCAATCAGCAGCAGCATCGGAAACCATGAAATCAATACCGACAGGAAAAACGGCACTTCTTCCTTCTCCTTCACATTCACCACCACATGCTGATCCAGCAGGCGCTGGGACAGGCTTGAATCATTCATTGGCACCGTCACATCAAAATTTTTCAATTCGCCGGATGTGTCTCGATACTGGCCGACAACCTGATTGTCCTTGATGGTAGCTGTTTCCACCATACCCTGATCCACTTTCTCGACAAATGTGGAATATGCCATCTTGTCCGCTTTCGGCATCGGAGCAGAAAACATATTGAACAAACTCATCATAGTCAGCCCGATAACCAGCCACAGCACTAAATTTTTACCCATAAAAAATCATCCTCATATTAAATATTGCATGACAAAAGCGTGCACCAAATTGTGCAAGTCTGCACCATTTGCATGAATATTAGATTAACACAATACGCTGAAAATCCAGATATTTCCTAAACAACTGCCCTGTTTTTGCACGCAAAACCTGCCGCTGCAGGCTGCAGATGCAAGCGATCAGAATCTCTGTAGAGACGGCAACGCGATAAATCAAGCCCTCCGCGACCATTTTTCTCGGTCCATGACTCAATCAATGTGATATGCCTGCGCCCCGGCGTTACGCCTTCACCCAAAAGTTGAACCATGAGTTTCTGTAAGAGTCGCGCCCTGACAGACGGGGAAACATCTTTCCACATTTGCCAGGGCAAGCAAATACCGTTTTGGTCTGTTGTGGACAGACGATTCAGCAAACCATCAGTCTCCTCATCAAGACGCTCTGCCACACGACAAGCCTGCCGTTGCCAGCGAAGGAACAGTTTATCCGGAGATACCCCGTACTTTAGCATGGCCGGAAACAACTGATGCCGGATACGATTACGCCAAATACTCATATCTGCATTGCTCGGGTCTTCAAACCAGTCAATACCGGCCAAAATCAACGCCTGCCGCAATTGTTGCCCGGACAGATGCAGCAACGGCCGCACAATATGCAAACCGTACATCTGTCGTTCACGCCACATGCCCCGGCAACCAGCCGGACCCGCCCCCTGTAACAAGCGCATACATACCGTTTCAGCCTGATCATCCTGATGGTGTGCCAGACACAGGGTCGTTATCCCGCTCTCCCTGCTCCATTGCTGAAATTGAGCATAACGGCCTTTTCGTGCCTCGGCCTCAGTTTTACGAGCCGATGACACCTCCCCGTGCATATCCTTTATAGACGTCGCGCCCAAACATGCGCTGATGAACGGGATTTTCCACCTGGCTGCTTTTTCAGCCAGCCGCACCGCTTCAGCCGCAGACGAATGCCGCCAGCCATGATCCACATGCCATGCCTGCACGCGATAGCCATGCGCTTTCATTGCCAGTAACAGTGCGGTTGAATCAGCACCACCGGACCAGCCGACAGCAAGCTCATCAGACAGCGGCGGCATATCTTCGGCCAATAACCATCCGTTGAACACGGCGTACTCATTTTCGATATTCATTGCCAGCGCTTTAACCCGTGTTCAATAATATATTGCGAGGCCAGTGTAGCATCATCAAGCAACTCAAATATATCCATATTTATACCAGCCAGACTGGGCTTACCCGCTTTCATCAGTAACCATGGCGACTCGCCTTCATCGCCTTGACGCTGAATGACCAGTAAATCAAGCCCCCCCGGGGGTAGACAATAGCCATCCAGCACACCTTTCAACTGAGACTTATCCGGCCGAAAAATACGAAGTTCAGCTTTATTGGCCAGCATCGACGTCAATTCGGTCTTGGCAGAGGCTGTTAACGCAAAACCGGTATTATGTAACATCTGTACAACCTGCCCATCCGCCATTTTGACTGCCCTTACATTGACGCTGCCAATAGGCTTAACACCATGCCTAGCATCACGGGCATGCAGCAATCGTTCGACATTACTGTCACGGCACACACCGGCATCGACCTGGCAAACAGCCTGCGAAAAAGCAATGTGCTGCTGCCCGTGTTTCGAATCTGTCAGCTCGGCAAACGTCCATTCTCCAGCCATCCCCATGCACATCGACAGTGCCGGCATGTGAATATCCTCAATAGCAATGTCATATCTTCTGAGAGACTCTATCAGCCATCTACGTAATCTGGTACGCAAGGCGATGCCTGTTTCAGCCAGCTCAAGCGCCGAGCCACGTAGCAGACATCCGGATGCCGAACACATATCGAGGAACATATTATCCCTGTTCCCGATAAGCTCCAACACACCAGGTAAAAAGATTTTAGCCATAAAGTCACTGGCATCGCCCCCCTGCAGGGCGTGAATTTTGGCCAGATATTCCGACCACTCGACCTTGAGACAACCCTGCCGTTGCGATAACGCCCGACCACTGTGCAATGCTTTGGTAACATCCGGCTGAATCCATATCAATTCGCCGTCATGCCATGCTTTATTAAGCACCTCTTCCGAATTGCCACTTTGCCTGCTACCCGGACGACCACCGCGGAAGCCGCCATCCGGGCGACGAGGGGCTGTTGCCAAAATACAGCTGCCGTCAAAACCCTGTTTTCTATCACACCATGCTTTTTCGGAAAGCCGGCGTGCCATCTCGACCTTAACGTCCTCTTCAAACACCCTGAAAGCAAGAAGTGTGATATTGTCCTCTAACCATGGATCTCCTATGGCTTTCTTTGCACGAATGCCCGTTGCTTGGTCCAGAAGCCATCTCGCCACAGGCGTTTTCTGATTCATCTGCAGGTTTTTCATCAATATTCCATCCAGATGAATGTTTCCGGATAACAACTTGTCCAGCCACTTGGCATTCTGAACAAACCGCATCCAGCCGCCGCAACCGCTATCTACGGCAAGCTTCCACAATGACAGCCGCACCCAGGTTCGTCGCTGCAAGCGCTCCCCCAGCTGATCTTTGGCCAGCAGTTGCAGCACCTCGCTTTCCTTATGGGCTCCTCCCTTGGCATGCAGATAACGCATGCGAGGTACGATCTCCGGTTCCAACCCATAGGTGCGAATCACTCGACTGTCATCCCCCAGGAGAGATGCATCCAGTTGATATTGCAAAAATGCCATCGGCGTTACCGGTAGCAGCAATGCAGATGAAGCCATGCGATCCACATCGCTTCCGCTCTCAAGGTGACGTTCCAGAAAATGCTGTAATTTCCAGGTATAAATCCCGCCCAGGACATTTAAAATGACATCACCGGTTTGATCCATATGTTCACTGGATAGCCCGGCAATGTTCTGGCGAATCAGTTTTAACAACAATATATTAACGGCCGGCAACCAGGGAGCTGCATCCATCCGGTCCTGCCTCCACGCCTGTTCCCACAACACTTCGCACACCTGCAACAGTGCCATCGCCCCCTTCGGATCAGCACACCAGTGATGAAGTAAATCGGGCGATAAATTCGGGTTTTGCTTGCGCAGATATGCAACCATTCTGTGGATCACCTTATCCATCTGTGGCAACTGATGCGCTGAAACCTTGTCTCCCCGCACAATATAGCGAATTGCATAATCCTGAAGTTTGCAAAGCGATGTGGAGATCGCCCGCTCAACCTCCGGATGCACGGCGTAGGGGATATATTCGAAAGCATCCTCCCCTGACTTGCGAACAGGCAACCGCCGCACCTCCACATTACAATAACCAACAGGTTGCTCCTGCCTGTTCAGAACATCCTGGTACAAACGCCAGCGAAATATAAAATAGTCCGGTGAAATCATAAGAATGAAAGTTTCCCTATAACCTGACTGTTAATCAAGTTTCTCGCCATGCTAAATTCTGTCAAATGAATAACAGAGCAGATTAACGCATATATACATCGGAATTGCATCATTCGCGATGCCAGGGCCTGTTCACATAAAATACGTGGATGGACTTTTTCTGTGAAATGTTAGCATACGGATCTATGCGTATGCTTTTTTACAAAATCGGACAACTGATCATAGCTGCCGCTGTGATGATGTCAGCACCATTATATGTTTCAGCTACCGAGATTGCTGTCACACTACCACCACTGGCCGGTCTCGTATCCATGCTGGATAAACAGGCACAGGTACTGTGCCTGTTACCAGCCGGTGCCGACCCTCATCATTTCCAGTTAACGCCGCGCAAAATAGAAGCATTGAACCGAACCCAACTGCTGATTCGTGCTTCTCTTGACGATGGTGGCTGGGCGTTGTCTCCGAACCATCTTCGCACCCTGGACATCTGGCCAGCTACCAATCATGGGTGGCTCAATCCTAAAACTGTGCGTACAGCCCTCCCTCGGATAGCCGATGAACTGATTCGTCTGCATCCCGGGCAGGCAAAAGCCATTACGGCATCTCTGAATAAAGCCCTGCAACAAACCCGTGAAATCGAACAGTCATGGCACACCGTATTGTCGACTGCAAAAGTATCCGGTATTTTGATGCAACACCCTGCCTGGAAAGGTTTGATGCAAAGCATGGGTGTACCGATTCTCACTGTGCTCGAATCGGCACACCATGGCCATGAGTACGGACCACATAAGCTTGAACACGCGCTGACAACACTTGATCAGCATCCCGATGCCTGGTTATTGGCAGACAGTAGCCATAGCAACCGGGCGCTGGACTGGCTGGCGCGACACGCGGCTCACCCCGCTAGGCAAATCACACTGGATACTCTGGGTGAGTGTGGACTGCCCTGGCCTCAACTGATGTATCGGAATATTGCACGGATGAAGGCCGCACTCAGTCAGGGCCGGCTATGACTACACCCGTTGTTCAAATCAGTCACCTCAGTTTCGGCCCGGTTAACAAGCCGATCCTGGATAATATCAGCCTGGAACTGGAAGCCGGACACTTCCTTGGCATAGTCGGCCCCAACGGAGCGGGCAAAAGTACGCTATTAAATATCATTGCCGGGCTGACAGCCCCAAGCGGTGGCCATATCGATTTGTTTGGCCGTTGCCTTACCCGTTTCAGTCGCCACAAGCTACTCAGGCAGATTGGTTTTCTTCATCAGTTGCATGATCATGCGCCCCGATTGCCCATGCGCATTCGCGATGTCGTTGCCATGGGGCTGGCCGACTATGCCACACCATGGCGCCGAGGCATGCATCACGATGCTATCAGGGAAGCATTGAAACGGGTCGATATGGATCATCTCGCCAATGCCGATTTTCGCCAGCTCTCCGGTGGTCAGCGTCAACGAGCCCGACTGGCGCGGGCACTGGTGAGGAAACCCCGCCTGCTACTGCTGGATGAACCTTCAGCGGCACTGGATAGCGTTCGTCAGGAAAAACTGTTCCAGCTACTGCGCAAGTTGTGCGATGACACCGGTATGAGCGTGATTATGGTTGAACATGATATTGCCGCCATTAGCTCGCACGTGGATTCAGTCGCCTGCCTGAACAGGAAGATTCATCACCATGCCATGAAGGGTGAGGATATCCCGAACGATGTCTGGCGCGCCATGTATGGCGACCATATCCATATCATGGCACATGATGCGCGCTGCATTGGCTGTAGCCCCAGTGAGCATGCACAGGCACCCGGCAACCAACATGAGTGATCTGATTTTCGATTTTTTTGCCAGCCCGGTAATGCGTGAAGCCCTGCTCCCTGCATTACTTATCGCTATTGTCACAGCTTCCATGTCGGTGATGGTGATGGCGCATCGGCTGTCGTTTTTGACGGTTGGCGTGTCACATGCATCACTGGCTGGATTAGGGCTGGCTGTCACCCTGTCGTTACCGTTATTGCCAACAGCCACTGTATTTGCTGTGCTTATCGCATTGCTACTAGCACTGATACCAAGGAAAAAAGGTATTTCCGAAGACGCGGGTACCGGCATATTATTCGCTGGAAGCATGGCTCTGGGCGTACTGCTCATTTCAACGGCAAATAGTGCCGAAGTGGATTTATTCGGATTGCTGTTTGGCAATATCCTGACCATTTCCCCGGTTGACCTGAAATGGCTATACCTTATGTCGGGCATTATTCCAGCCCTGTTTTTTCTGGCTGCACGAGCCTGGTGGAGCATCGCCTTCGATGCTGTCACTGCCGATGCATCCGGTCTGCCGGTATCGTCACTCAGATTATTGTTATACGGGCTGGTAGGATTGACGGTAATTCTGTGCGTCAAACTGGCCGGCATTGTACTTACCGCAGGCCTGATGATTCTACCTGCCGCCTGTGCATGGTTCTGGGGACGCTCCCTGTTCAGCCTGTGGCTATTATCTGTACTGTTTTCATTGCTCGGTACGATCACCGGGCTCATCTGGTCCTATGCATATGAATGGCCTTCCGGTGCAACCGTTGTGCTGGCACTATGCGCATTGTTTGTTATCAGTTGGAGTTTGAATTGGGGGAAATCATGGGCAACCGCCTACAAGGGATAAAAGCAGGCATCTTGATTCGCATATTGGCCAGTGCATATGACGGGCTGATCCTGTTTGGTCTCTGCTTTCTGGCTTTTATACCGTTGACTATTGTAGAGCAAAACCTGGGAGCAGCACCGCACTGGCTCAAGGGTGCATTGCTACTGGCGATTTCCTTCGCCTATTTTGTCGGCTTCTGGGTCAAGGGCGGTGCTACAACCGGTATGCGCCCATGGAAGCTGATGGTTGTCATGAATGAAACTGGCGATTCACTCACATGGGTTGCTGCCTCGGTGCGCTTTGCCGGACTCATCATCACCTGGCTGTCGCTGGGAATGACACTGTGGTACATCATCACAAATGACACCGGGCATTTCCTCTTTTTTATTGCCGCAACCATACCGGCGCTCAGCATGCTGGTGATGTTACTCAGCAAAGACCGTTCGACGCTGCACGACCTGATTGCAGACACTGGCATTTACAAGGTTTCGGAATAGCTTGACATCCTCCTCGCCCTGAAGGACGAGGATTCCTTGCGTTGTTAAACAGCAAG
>CAZWWF010000071.1:0-7021 GCA_964636805.1 uncultured Zetaproteobacteria bacterium | reverse complement strand
ATGTGCTGCACGTCCCGGATAATTTCAACAACAAGGTCTTTGTCATGGGTGAAGTGAACAAGCCGGCATCGCTCCTGATCCACAACGGACGTATGACCCTGGCCGAAGCGCTCGGTGATGTCGGCGGCGTGGATATGGCCACCTCCAATCCGGGTCGGATCTATGTGATTCGTGGCGGTGATCTGACGGCAGCGGCAGATAAAACAGACACAACAGATCAACCCGGAAAGCTGGCCGCATCATTCAAACCGGTGATTTACCAGCTCGATGCCGACTCACCCGATGCACTGATCCTGGCCGATCAGTTCGATTTGCATGCCCACGATGTGGTATTTGTGTCGACAGCAGAAATCGTCCGCTGGGGCCGCCTGCTGAATCAGCTGCAGGGTACGATTCAGTCCATTGCCGTGATTCGGGCGCTGTCGCGCTGAAAGCGGTAATGAGGAATGGGTAAAGCGTGAAGAGTGATAATCGAAAAGGACTGAGTGGCGAGGACTGAGGACTGAGTGACGATCCAGCGATTTGAAGATCTTATTGCGTGGCAAAAAGCGCGTGAATTAAATCGGGAAATTTATCTTCTCACGAATACAGGTGCCTTTGCCAAAGATTTTGGACTTCGTGATCAGATTCGCAGAGCCTCTGTCTCAGTTTCTTCGAATATAGCCGAGGGGTTTGATCGCTCATCCAGGGCAGAGTTTCATCGCTTTGTTGTCATTGCCAAAGCTTCATGTGCAGAGGTACAGTCTCAACTCTACCTGGCTCTGGATATTGGTTATCTTGATCATAAGGAGTTCGAAGTGTTGATGGCACAAGCAAAAGAGGTTGTAAAAATATTGGGTGGCCTGAGGCTATCTCTGCAAAAACAAAAGGAAGAAATATAGTAATGAATTACCAACAAATAACGGTTAATGAGCAACGAGTCTCCCCCCCAGCACTCAACACTCAGTCCTCAGCACTCAGTCCTGATTACTCAGCTCTTGGATTTGCCTGTGTCTGACCCTCAGTCCTCAGTCCTCAACCCTCAACCCTCTTCCGCGCCTTTCGGCGCGGAAGAAGAAATCGATCTGGCCGAATATATCGGTGTCATTGTTGATGGATATCGCTGGATTATTGCCATTGCCATTACATTTCTGCTGGTTGCTGCAGCCTATGCATTTATTGCCACGCCGATTTATCAGGCCGATGCGCTGTTGCAGGTCGAGCAAAAGAAATCGGGACTGGGCGGCATGGCCGATCTGGATACGCTGCTCACCGGCGAAGCGCCGGCCGATGCCGAGATTGAGATTATCCGGTCGCGTTCGGTGCTGGGTAAGGTGGTGGAGAATCTGCAGCTGGATTTGTCTGTGAAACCGCATTATTTCCCGATCATCGGGCGCTGGATGGCGCGCGGCCATGAACAGGATGAGCATCCGGTTGCCGCGTTTCTCGGTATGCGCAGTTTCGCCTGGGGTGGGGAACACATCCGCATGGATCGCCTGCATGTGCCGAATGTCTACCATGGCGAGCCGCTGACGCTGATTGCAGGGAAACAGGGGGCTTACCGTCTGGTCGACGGGGATGGCAAGCTGTTACTTGAAGGCGTTGTCGGCAGGAGAGCAGGGGGAAAAAAAGCTGAGCGCGATGATTTTTCAGCCTTTGTTTCCGAACTGGTGGCAGAGCCCGGCACCCGTTTTGATGTCGTCAAACAACGCTGGCTGACGGTGGTGCAAGGCTTGCAAACCGTTCTCAATATCGCCGAAAAAGGCAAGAAAACCGGCATGCTTCAAATGACCCTGGAAGATCGTAATCCCGCTTATGCTGTGTCGGTACTCAATGAGGCTGCTAATGTCTATCTGCGCCAGAATGTCGAACGCAAATCGGAAGAGGCCAAGAATGCGCTGATATTCCTGCAGGGCCAGTTGCCGCAGATCAAGGCCGAACTGGAGGCTGCGGAAACGAAGCTGAACAGTTATCGGCTGGAACGCGGTTCGGTGGATGTCGGGCTGGAGGTTCAGGGCATGCTGAACCAGTCCGTTGAGCTGGAGCGTCAGTTATCGGAAATCAGTCTGCAGAAGGCGGAGCTGGAGCGCCGCTTCACATCCAGCCATCCGATGATTCAGGCACTGAACGCCAAGATTTCCCGTTTGCAGAGCGAAAGAAAGAAGATGGAAGGCAAGGTCAAGACGCTGCCGGAAACCGAGCAGGAAGTACTCAGGTTAATGCGTGATGTGAAGGTGCAGACTGAGCTGTATACGCTGTTGCTGAACAAGGTGCAGGAGTTGAAGGTAGCCAAGGCCGGCACCATCGGCAATGTACGCATTCTCGATTATGCCGTCATCCCGGATAAGCCGATCAAACCGAAGAAAGGCTTGATCATCGCCCTGGGGCTCGTATTGGGGCTGTTTGTCGGGGTGCTGTTTGTATTTATCCGCAAGAGCCTGCAAAAGGGTATTGAATCGCCCGAGCTCATCGAGCAGAAGCTGGGTATTCCGGTCTATGCCACGGTGCCGCATGCCGAGGCACAGATCGGCATGCATGAGCAGATGCGCAAACACAAGGGCAAGGGTGGCGATTTCCTGCTGGCCAGCGTTAACGATTCGGATATGGCCGTAGAGAGCCTGCGCAGCCTGCGCACCAATCTGCATTTCGGCCTGATGGATGCCAAAAATAACATCGTCATGATCTCCGGGCCGGCGCCCGGTGTTGGCAAGTCCTTTGTATCGGCCAATCTGGCCCATGTGCTGGCCACGGCAGGGAAAAGGGTACTGCTGATCGATGCCGATCTGCGCAAGGGGCATTTATTCGAATATTTCGGTCTGAACAGGGCACCGGGATTATCCGAATGCATCTGTGGCGATATGGAGCTGGAGCTGGTCGTGAATAAAACGGCTTATGACGGCCTGGATGTGCTCACCACAGGCCAGTTTCCACCCAATCCGTCGGAACTGCTGATGTCCGAACATTTCGAGAATCTGCTGGCTGAAGCTTCGAAGGCCTACGACCTGGTGCTGATCGATACACCGCCGGTTCTGGCCGTCACCGATGCCGTCGTGATCGGCAAACTGGCCGGGACGGCGTTTTTGCTACTCAGGGCAGGCAGACACCCGATTCAGGAAATCCAGCAGGCAGTACGTCATCTCGAGCACGGCGGCGTCAAACTGCAGGGTACGATCTTCAACGGCCTCAAACCAAAACGGTCAAAATATGGCTATGGCTATGGCTATGGTGGTTATCAGTATGAGTATAAAAAAGAGGACAAATAGGTAGAAAAAAGTTGGCAGTATTCAGTAGAAGTTTTCAGTATTTGTTGCCTGCTGTAAGCTGCTTTTTGCACCTCTCTAAAGAGGAATAAGGCGAATCATGAAGAGGGATCAATGACTGAGCAGGAACAACAGGAAAGACAACTCAGATTGAAGCAAATAATAGAGCTGTTGGGTCGAGCAGAAGCAGGCCTTAGTCGTAGCCGGATTCGCTTGTTTGGTGAGCAGCAGGTGGATGCAGCCTGGGTGCGATCTGTGGATGATATTCCGGAACGTGAAGATTTGCTGGAGTCCTTTGCGTCCAAGTTTAACCGCTTTCAGAATATGATGGGTGATAAACTATTACCATCCTTGTTGGTATGGAAGGGTGAACGGCCAGGTGCGTTTATTGATAATTTGAATCGCGCTGAACGTTTAGGCTGGATTGATTCTGCAGAATTGTGGTTGGAAGCGCGGGCATTGCGCAACAAACTGGTACATGAGTATATGCTTGATGCAGAGGTATTTGCGCAATCTTTAAATTTGGCCAATGAGTTATCGTTAATGTTATTACAGACCTGGCAGAGAATTCAGCGATATGTCGGTGGTGCTGATGCGGCTGAATGAAAGGCAGATTCGCGCCATCCTCGAAGCTGTAAAAACCAGCTTTGGTGATGGTGCACGTGTGTATTTGTTTGGCCCCCGCCTTGATGATCATTTGAAGGGTGGGGATATTGATTTACTGGTCGATTTGCCAGCGGTTGACCATGATTCGGTTCGACATACATGCCAGGCTATTGCCGGGATACAGTTGCGTCTGGGTGAACAAAAAATTGATATCATTGTCAGGCACCCGGAGTCACCTGATCATGCGGTTTATCATCAAGCATTGAATCATGGCGTGTTGCTAAATGAACCGAGGGAAGGATTTACCTGAATGGGCGGAGAACAAAAGTGAAATCTCACTCAGTCCTCAGTCCTCGCGGCTCAGTCCTGTGTTTCCCCTTTTCCCATTCCTCTTCACGGCTCCCCACACAATCAATATCATTTGACCCCATTGGCTCTCACTCGCTTCAGTTTGACACTATAATCGTGCAGCACTATAATCGTGCTATGAAAAATATTACGATCAAGCTTGAAGATGATGTCGCCCACTGGTCCAGAGTGTGGGCAGCTGAACATAATACCAGCGTATCCCGGATGCTTGGTGATTTGCTAAAGCGCATGAAAAAAGATAAAACAGGCTACGCGCAGGCCATGCAGCAGTTCCTTTCTGTCAAACCCCGGCCTTTGAAGGAATCGGGCGCATACCCTTCACGTGACGACCTTCATGAGCGCTAAGTGCTGTTGTTTTGTCGATACAAATATCCTTGTGTACGCTCGGGACAGCTCTGAAACCGAAAAACAGGCCGGAGCCGAACGATGGCTGGCGAAACTGTGGGCGCATGAGCTTGGCAGGCTCAGTGCTCAGGTGATGAATGAATATTATGTGACTGTGACCCGGAAGCTGAAACCCGGTCTTTCAAAGGAGCAGGCACGGGCGGATTTGCGGGGACTGACGGTATGGCAGCCGCTGGAGATTTCAACAACGTTGATTGAATCTGCCTGGGATATTCAGGATCAATATGGCTACTCGTGGTGGGATACGCTGGTGATTTCTTCAGCTCTTTTTCTTTCCTGTACATACCTGTTGAGCGAGGATTTGCAGCATGACCAGCAAATTGGCAATCTCACAATCATCAATCCGTTTCTTGTCGATGCTGATACTTTGATACATTGAGATGGGTACAACGCAAGAGGTATTGGCAGCCCTAATGCTGAAAAGGTGTGTTGTTTATAGTGCAAGCTGAAGAACTGATCCTTTGTAACGTGAATAGAGAAGCGTGAAGGGGCTCCTCACCCTTTTACTTTTCACCTGTTACTTTCCACTGTCTTTCACTGTCCATCTCCCATCTAACGTTTCCCGCGTCTCACTGCCTCTTTCCCATCTGACGTTTAATCGTCTATACTCAGAAAAATTAAGGTATGGGATGCCATGCGTAATGCCGGGTTGAAATTGAGAGAAAATCAGGAATGGAGAAGGGAATGCGCAGCTTTGGATTGAGTTCATTAAGTTTGGTTATATTGATCGCAGGGATGGTTTTTCAAGCCGCTGCTGCCCCCTTGGCCAGTCAAAAAATTACAGTTCAACCTTCAGGTACCGTAACCTGGGGTCAAATGGTCGCCGCTCAGGCACAGGCACCTGTTACTGTGCAGGCACCGCAAGTGATGCCGTGGATGGCTTTGCCGACACCTCTGGATATTGGCCTGGTGCCCGTTGCACCAAAAGTGCAAATTCCCATGGTACCAAAGGTAGGGCGGCCAGTACTCCCTTTTGCTCCGGCAGTCACAACCAGGGGATTTGTGGGCCTTGCGGACAATAATACGTCCATTCCGCCGGACACCAATGGCGCGGTTGGCCCTAATCACGTCATGACCATGCTGAATACCCAGGTGCGTATTCAGGATAAAACCGGGACTGTCATCAGCACAGTATCCGATGCCACCTTCTGGACCAGTGGCACCGGGCTGACAGGGAATCCGTTCGACCCTCATGTGATTTATGATACCTTGTCAGGACGCTGGATTGCCACCTGTGATGCGGACAGTCGCTTATCGACGTCCAAGGTGTTTTTTGCGATCAGTAGTACCAACGACCCGACTGGCGCATGGACGTTTTATTCATTTGTGTCGGATGCTACAGGTATTACATGGGCGGATTTTCCCGGCTTGGGTATCAATTCCACATGGATTGTCATATCGAATAACTTATTCACCACAGCAGGAGCATTTTCCACTGCCAAGATGTGGATTATCGATAAATTGACAGCGCTTGCCGCTGGTGCGCTGACCGTGAGTGTTGTTGATCGGACTGCGGCGATGGCCAATCTTGGTAATACATTCAAGCCAGCTGTAACGTTTGATGCTGCGGAGCCCAATATATATGTACTCGATAATGGTTGGAGCAGTGGTGGGAAGGATATATTTCATGTTACAAAAATCAGTGGAACCGGGGCTGCGCCGGTATGGTCGGAAATCGGGTTTACCGGCATTTTGCCGAATCAGTATAACAATACCCTGATTAATGCCACCCAGTTGGGTTCGGCGAATCTTGTTTCAACCAATGACCCGAGACTTTCTCCTGCCGTGTTTCGTAACGGATCACTCTGGATAGCACATAGCGGCGGCTTGCCTGCCGAGCCTGCAATATCGGATCGAACCGCTGTATTCTGGTACCAGATTAATCCTGTGACCCGGGGGGTTACACAATCCGGGGTGATTGACCCCGGCGTGGGCGGGCATGTGTTCTTCCCCAGTATTGCGGTCAACAAAGTGGGCGATGCGGTGGTCGGTTTCTCGCGCTCTGATACCGGCCGTTATGTCGAAGCAGCGTATGCGGCAAGAAGGAGTAGTGATGCTGCCGGAACACTGGGGGCGATTCAGGTGATTAAAGCCGGAGAAGCCCCCTATTTCAAAACCTTCGGTGGTACCAGTAACCGCTGGGGTGATTATAGCGTCACGACTGTCGACCCTGTAGATGGCCTGACCTTCTGGACCTTGCAGGAGTATGCCGGCACTCCGGTGGGCACAAGCACAAGTAAAGACCGCTGGGGCACGTGGTGGGCGAGAATTTCGACCGCTCGTCCTTCATCCGATTTCGACGGAGATGGTAAGAGCGATGTTTTATGGCGAAATACGGTAACTGGCGGCAATGATATCTGGACGATGGATGCGACTGGTAAAATTGGCAAGGTTTCAGTTGG